>CAMCES010000007.1 GCA_945873925.1 Bordetella parapertussis | reverse complement strand
ACCACGTCATCCGGGATTTGCCATTTGGCGATCTTGCCTTCGTAGAACTTCAGCAAGGCATCACGTTCCAAGGGGCTGCCAGGACGTTTCACGACGACCACGATCGGACGCTCGTCCCATTTCGGGTGGGCCATGCCGATGCAGGCGGCCATCGCCACCTCGGGGTGGGCCATGGCGATGTTCTCGACATCGATCGAGCTGATCCACTCGCCGCCAGACTTGATCACGTCCTTGCTGCGGTCGGTGATTTGCATGAAGCCTTCGGGGTCGACCGTGGCCACATCGCCGGTGGGGAACCAACCATCGATCAAGGGTGAGCCACCCTCTTGTTTGTAATACTCGCGCACCACCCATGGCCCTTTGACCAGCAAGTCGCCATAGGCTTTGCCGTCATGCGGTTGTTCTTTGCCTTGGTCATCGACGATTTTGAGGTCCATGCCATAGATGGCCCGACCCTGTTTGAGACGGATTTTCATTTGCTCATCCGCAGGCAAGGCCAAGTGCTTGTTCTTCAAGGTGCACAAGGTGCCCAAGGGGCTGAGCTCGGTCATGCCCCAGGCGTGCAGCACTTCCACCCCGTATTCATGGTTGAACGCATGGATCATGGCGGGTGGACACGCCGAGCCGCCAATCACGGTGCGCTTCAAATGGCCAAAGCGCAGGCCGCCGGCTTTCAAATGGCCCAAGAGCATTTGCCACACCGTTGGCACGCCTGCTGCTAAGGTGACTTGCTCGGATTCCAGCAACTCATAAACCGACTTGCCATCAAGCGCCGCGCCAGGAAACACCAATTTGCACCCAACCATGGCCGCGCTGTAGGGGATGCCCCAGGCGTTGACATGGAACATCGGAACCACCGGCAAAACGCTGTCACGGGCTGACAAACACATCACATCGGGCAAGGCACAGGCATAGGCATGCAAGATGGTCGATCGGTGGCTGTACAGCGCCGCTTTGGGGTTGCCCGTGGTACCGCTGGTGTAGCACATGCAAGAGGCGGTGTTCTCGTCCAAGTCTGGCCAGGCATAGGTGCTGGCTTGAGGACCCAGCCACGCCTCGTAGCTGACCAGGCCAGGGATGCCGCTGTCTGCGGTCAGCTTGTCCGTGTCGCACAAAGCCACCCAATGTTTCACGTTCGGACAATGGGCGTGGATGTTTTGAATGATCGGCAAAAACGTCATGTCAAAACACAGGACATGGTCTTCGGCATGGTTGACGATCCAGCTGATTTGTTCTGGGTGCAACCGGGGGTTCAAGGTGTGCAGCACACGGCCACTGCCACTGACACCAAAATACATTTCCAAATGGCGATAGCCATTCCATGCCAAGGTGGCCACACGGGCACCCTGCCCGACTTTGTCGGCATCCAAGGCATTGGCGACTTGCCTAGAACGTTTGGCAACCGTGGCCCAGTCGCTGCGGTGGATGTCGCCCTCGACACGGCGGGAAATGATTTCGGTGTCGCCGTGGTGTTTCTCGGCAAAGTCGATCAGGGAAGCGATCGACAGGTTCTGACTTTGCATCAATCCCAGCATGGGAAGTCTCCTTGAATGGCACCTGTTGGCATGTTGTTTTGGCCATATTGTGCACAATCAGGTCATGCAAACATTGGACAACCCTGTCAACGCCCTGCCCTGGCAACACTGTTTTACCGACTTGGGAGAGGCCTTCTACGCCCGTGTCTCGCCCACCCCTTTGCAGCATTTGCATTGGATCGCTCGCAACGACAGCTTGGCCCACGACCTGGGCTTGTCATCGGCTTTGTGGGAACAGGCAATATGGTTGCAAGCACTGGGTGGCAGCACCGAATTGCCCGGCAGCCAATGCCTGGCCAGTGTCTACAGTGGCCACCAGTTTGGTGTGTGGGCGGGGCAATTGGGCGATGGTCGGGCCTTGTCATTGGGCGAGATAGTCACACCCATGGGCAGCCAAACCCTGCAACTCAAGGGCGCAGGCATGACCCCTTATTCGCGCATGGCCGACGGCCGCGCCGTCTTGCGCTCAAGCATCCGTGAATACCTGTGCAGCGAAGCCATGCACGGTTTGGGCATTCCCACCACCCGCGCCTTGGCCTTGGTGGGTTCCCCCGATAAGGTGCTGCGCGAAGCACTGGAAACCGCAGCGGTGGTCACCCGAGTGGCGCCCAGCTTTGTGCGGTTTGGGCATTTCGAGCATTTCGCTGCCAGCGGCCAGACCGGGTCTTTGCGCCGTTTGACTGACTTCGTGATTGAAAACCACTTTTCACACCTGCTGCCACTGCCCTGGCCGCAGCGCTGTTTGGCTTTTTTGTCCGAGGTGACCGAGCGCACTGCCTCTTTGCTGGCGCATTGGCAGTCGGTGGGGTTTTGCCATGGCGTGATGAACACCGACAACATGAGCATCTTGGGTCTGACCATCGACTACGGGCCGTTTCAGTTCCTGGACGGCTTCAACCCTGGACACATTTGCAACCATTCCGACCACCAAGGTCGCTACGCCTATGCACGCCAGCCGCAAGTGGCTTATTGGAATTTGTTCTGCTTGGGCCAAGCACTGCTGCCGCTGATCGAAGACCAAGACGCCACCGTGGCCGCCCTTGAACAATTCAAGATCGACTACCCCCAACAGTTGAACCAGCGCTTTGCCGCCAAGCTGGGTTTGCCAGAATTGCAAAGCACTGATCCAGCCTTGATCGACGACCTGCTGGGTTTGCTGGCCACCGAGCAAACCGACTTCACCATCTTTTGGCGACGCCTGAGCCACGCGGTGGGCCTGATGTCGACACCAGACACCAAACACGCATTTCAAGCCGTGCGTGACCTCTTTATGCAACACCAAGCATGGGATGCCTGGCATGCGCGGTATCTGGCACGCTTGGCCCAGCAAGATCCCCAGAGCACCAGCCAAAGCATGCTGCGCACCAACCCGAAATTTGTCCTGCGCAACCACCTGGGTGAGCAAGCCATCCAACAAGCGAAAATAGGCCAGTTTGACGAGATCCATGTGTTGCAGCGCTTGCTGTCAGCGCCCTGCGAAGAACACCCAGGGTTTGACAGCTACGCGGCCTTTCCGCCCGACTGGGCATCTTCGATTTCCATCAGTTGCTCCTCATGACATTGCCTGACAACAACGCCGATTGGCGTGCCCACTTGGCTGCCAAAAACGCCGAACCCGTGGCTTTCGAGGTCACCCGCATGGCCGCGACCGAACGGCCCTACACCGGACGCTACGAAGCCCACTGGGCGAGCGGCAGCTATCACTGCATTTGCTGCGATGCCAAGCTGTTTGACTCGGACACGAAATTTGACGCAGGCTGTGGATGGCCCAGCTTCTCCCAAGCAGCCTTGCCCGAGGCGATTGAAGAACGTGTAGACCGCGCCCACGGCATGCTGCGCACCGAAACCGTCTGCGCCCAGTGCAAAGCCCATTTAGGCCATGTGTTCCCTGATGGTCCTGCGCCCACCGGCCTGCGCTATTGCATGAACTCGGCTGCCTTGCAGTTTGAACCTGAAGACAAGGGATGACATGAAACTGCTGCTGGACTTTTTCCCGATCATTTTGTTTTTTGCAGCCTTCAAGCTCTCGGGTATTTTTGTCGCGACCGCGGTCGCCATGTTGGCTACTTTGCTGCAAATTGGATGGCTCTACCGCAAAAACGGGCAGGTCGAACCGATGCACTGGGTCAGCTTGTTTGTGATTGCGGTGTTTGGCGGCGCCACCTTGCTGACCCAAGACGAGACCTTCATCAAATGGAAGCCCACCATTCTTTACTGGCTGATGGGCGGTGCGTTGTTGCTGGGCCACTTCGTGCTTAAGCGCAATTTTTTGCGTCAACTGATGGGCTCGCAACTGAGCCTGCCAGACGAGGTATGGCGCACCTTGATGTTGAGTTGGAGTGCATTTTTTGCGGCCATGGGCTTGCTCAACCTGTGGGTGGCATATGAGTTTGACACCGATACCTGGGTCAACTTCAAGCTGTTTGGCGGCATGGGGCTGATGGTGTTGTTTGTGATCGCCCAAGCCGTTTTCTTGAGCCGCCATGTGCAAACCGAAGAACCCACCCAAAGTCCCCCCGAACCATGAACATCACCGCTGACCAGCTTCACGCTCAACTCACCGCACAACTGCATCCCTTTGAATTACAAGTCTTGGATGAAAGCGCCGCCCATGCGGGGCACGCTGGCTCTGACGGTTCTGGGCAGGGCACGCATTTCCGTGTGCGCATCGGTGCTGGGGGTTTTCAAGGTTTGAGCCGCGTCGCCAAACACCGGCTTGTGTATGATGCCCTGCAACAATTCACTGATCAGGGCATGCATGCCTTGGCGATTGAGATTGTGGATACCCCAAGCTGATTCAGCCGCTGTCCTAAAAGTGCGGCGCCTGCCGGCCCAATTGACCCCTTAGAAAGTATTTCATGAGCACATCTTTTCTCACCTCGGCGGCCACGTTTGCCGCTTTGGCCCTATTTACCTTCGCCGCTGCGGCTCAAAATATCGCCATCGTCAACGGCAAAGCGGTTCCCAAGGCCCGCTTGACCGCCTTGGCGGCGCAACTCGAACGTTCTGGCAAGCCCGTCGGGCCAGAAACAGAGCAACAGCTGCGCGAGGAGGTGATTGCCCGTGAAATCTTCATGCAAGAGGCGCAAAAACGCGGCATGGAAGCCAATGACGAGTTCAAGTTGCAAATGGAATTGGCTCGCCAAAGTCTGTTGATACGCGAGCTGTTCAACGATTTCCAAAAGAACAACCCCGTGACCGATGAACTGGCCAAAACCACCTATGACAAGTACATGGCAACCATGGGTGGCGGCAAAGAGTACCGTTCGCGCCACATTTTGGTGGAAAAAGAGGACCAGGCCAAGGCGATCATTGCCAGCCTGAAAAAGGGCGGCAAGTTTGAAGACATCGCCAAGAAGCAATCCAAGGACCCTGGCTCAGGTGCCAACGGTGGCGATTTGGAGTGGGCCAATCCCAGCAGCTTTGTCAAAGAGTTCTCCGACGCCATGGTGGCTCTGAAAAAGGGTCAATTCACCGATGCCCCCGTGAAATCCCAGTTTGGTTTCCATGTGATCCGCTTGGACGATGTACGCGACATGCAGTTGCCTAAGTTTGAGGAAGTCAAACCGCAAATCGTTCAACAGTTGCAACAAGAAAAACTGATGGAATTCCAACAAACCCTGCGCCAGCAAGCCAAGATCGAATGAAGCCAGTCCGCTGCGCTGCGAAAAAGCCCTCTGCCGAGGGCTTTTTTATGTTGGCGGTGGGTTGATCAGGTGCGCCAAGGAGAAGACTTCACTGTTCAATAACTTGGCCGTGCGTATTTTTTCAAACTCAGTGATGATGCTCGAGGCATCGGTGTGGCTTTTGGTGATCAAGCCAATCACGGTTTCCAAGTTACGTTGCAGCAGCGTGATTTTTTTCATGGCCTCAGCCATGGCCTTGTCTTGCGCCGTGTGGTCAGGCCCGGGTGCTTGGTGTTGCGGGGCATGATGGGTGTCCACAGGGACCAAGGCATGCGCATGGGTGGCATCTGCTTGGGTGTGCAGCTGATCCAGGTCTTTTTTGAGTTGGCTCAGGTGGTCGTAGCTCGTGTAGAGCAAATTTGCCAATTCACGGTCGCGTGTGGTGCTCATGGTTGCCTTTGATCGTTGAACTTTTGCGAGGTGTTCAGTCTACCCAACGCCGGGCATTGCGCCAGATGCGCATCCACGGGCTGAAGTCTTCGCGTTTTTGGAAGGGATTGTGGGGCGACCAGCTGAACTGCAAGTGCCTGAACACCCGCTCAGGGTGAGGCATCATGGCGGTGAAACGGCCGTCTGCAGTGGTGACCGCGGTCAGGCCGTCTGGGCTGCCATTGGGGTTAGCAGGATAGGCTTGGGTGGGCGCACCACGGTTGTCCACAAATCGCATGGCTCTCAAGACCTGTTCTGGGTTACCCCGCGCCGCGAAGTTGGCAAAACCCTCGCCATGCGCAACCGCGATCGGCAAACGCGATCCCGCCATGCCTTGCAGGAAAACGCTGGGCGAATCCAACACCTCGACCATCGACAAACGGGCCTCGAAGCGTTCACTCTGGTTGGTGGTGAAACGGGGCCAGTCCTGCGCGCCTGGAATCAAGGTGGCGAGCTCGGCAAACATCTGGCAACCGTTGCAAACGCCCAAACCAAAGGTGTCCCCACGCTGGAAAAAGGCCTGAAACTGGTCTGACAGTGCGGGGTTGAAGGTGATGCTGCGGGCCCAACCCATGCCAGCGCCCAAAGTGTCGCCATAGCTGAATCCGCCACAGGCCACCACGCCTTGGAAGTCCTTCAGCTGGGCGCGCCCTTGTTGCAAATCGGTCATGTGCACGTCATAGGCCTCGAACCCGGCTTCGCTGAAGGCGTAGGCCATTTCCACATGCGAATTCACCCCCTGCTCCCGCAAGATGGCCACCCGTGGCTTGGTCTTGTGCACATAGGGCGCGGCAACATTGTCCAAGGCACCAGCGACCAAGTGGATCTGCAAGCCAGGGTCTTGCATGGCACCGACTGCGTCATGCTCTTGATCAGCCGTCACCGGGTTGTCACGCTCGCGGCAAATGCGCCAGCTCACACTGTCCCAAACCTGGTGCAAATCACGCAAGGGCGCGCTGAATATCTCTTTGGCATCACGCCAAACGCTCAGCTCGCCCACACCACGGGTCAGCTCGGAGCCAGGAGGTCGGGTTTTGCCAATCACATGGCTGTGTTTGGACAAGCCGTGTTGGCGCAATAGCCCAATCACCCGATCGCGTTCGGCGGTGGCCACCTGGATCACTACGCCAAGTTCTTCGTTGAACAAGGCTTGCAAGGTGCGCTCGTCACGGCGGGCGCTGACTTGCTGTGCCCAGTTTTTGCTATCGCCATGGTCAGCACGGCTGTCATGGATGCCGTCACCCTCAGTAACCAACAGGTCCACATTCAAGGCCACGCCGACATGACCGGCAAAGGCCATTTCACACACCGTGGCCCACAGGCCACCATCGCTGCGGTCGTGGTAGGCCAGGATCAGGCCTTGTGCGCGCAGGGCATTGATCGCATGGACCAGGTTCACGAGTTGTTTGGGGTCGTCCAGGTCGGGCACCTCTGCGCCGAACTGGTTCAGGCATTGCGACAAGATGCTGCCGCCCATGCGTTGCTGGCCTCTGCCCAGATCGATCAGGATCAAACTGCTGTCAGCCACAGTCGCATTGAGCTGCGGTGTCAAGCAGCCGCGCACATCATCGAGCGCGACAAATGCGGTGACGATCAGGCTCACCGGCGAGGTGACTTGTACGGATTGACCATCGGCTAGCCAGCGGGTGCGCATGGACAAGCTGTCTTTGCCCACCGGTATCGAGATGCCCAACGCTGGGCAGAGTTCCATGCCGACCGCATGCACCGTGTCGTAAAGCGCTGCATCTTCGCCCGCCTCGCCGCAAGCAGCCATCCAGTTGGCCGACAGCTTGACGCGCTTGAGTTCGATCGGCGCAGCCAGCAAATTGGTGATCGCCTCGGCCACTGCCATGCGTCCAGAGGCGGGGGCATTGAGCGCGGCCAGGGGGGTGCGCTCACCGATGGCCATGGCCTCACCGGCAACGCCCTCGAAGTCGGCCAAGGTGACCGCGCAATCGGCCACCGGCACCTGCCAAGGCCCAACCATCTGGTCACGGTGGCTCAAGCCGCCCACGCTGCGGTCGCCGATGGTGATCAAAAACCGCTTGCTGGCCACGGTCGGGTGGCTCAACACCTGTATCGCCGCTGCTTGCAAACCCAGGCCGTCAAGGTTCAAGGCAGGAGATTGCCGCGGGACACGCTGCACATCACGCAGCATCTTGGGGGGTTTGCCCAGTAACACTGCCAAAGGCATGTCCACCGGGGTGAGCTGCGGCTCTTGGCTCACCACCAATTGGCGCTCGCCGGAGGCCACACCGACCACCGCGAACGGACAACGTTCACGTTCGCACATGAACTCGAAATCAGCCAGCGACTCAGGGGCAATCGCCAAGACATAGCGCTCTTGGCTTTCGTTGCTCCAAATTTCTTTGGGCGACAAACCACTTGCTTCCAACGGCACTTGGCGCAGGTCGAACCTGGCACCCCGCCCGGCGTCATTGACCAACTCGGGGAAAGCATTTGAGAGACCGCCGGCGCCCACGTCATGGATGGCCAAGATCGGGGTTTTCTTGCCCAAGGCGTTGCAATGGTTGATCACCTCTTGGGCGCGTCGCTGGATTTCTGGGTTGCCACGTTGTACCGAATCGAAATCCAAGTCGACGCTGTTGCAGCCACTGGCCAAGGAGCTGGCTGCGCCGCCACCCATGCCGATGCGCATACCGGGGCCGCCCAATTGAATCAACAAAGTGCCAGGTGGAAATTCGATTTTGTGGGTCAACTCGGAACGGACCACACCCAAACCACCGGCCAACATGATTGGCTTGTGGTAGCCGCGTTGCACGCCATCCACCAGTTGTTCGTATTCGCGGAAATAGCCCAACAAATTCGGGCGGCCGAACTCGTTGTTAAAGGCTGCGCCGCCCAAGGGGCCTTCGGTCATGATGTCCAAAGCACTGGCCATGTGGGCAGGCTTGCCCAGATCGCTGCCCCACAACTTGGACACACTGAAGCCGGTCAGACCCGCTTTCGGCTTGGCACCTCGGCCGGTGGCACCCTCGTCTCGGATCTCACCACCTGCGCCAGTCGCCGCGCCTGGGAATGGCGATATCGCGGTCGGGTGGTTGTGGGTTTCCACCTTCATCAAGATATGCTGGGTACCCGGCGTTTTGTCGTAGCGTGGCATGAACCCGGTCAGCGGCGCGGCAAACATTTCCACGTCATGGCCGAGCATGATGGCCGCGTTGTCCGCATAAGCCACCACGGTGTGCTCGGGGTTTTGCGCATGGGTGTGGCGAATCATGCCAAACAAGCTGCGCGGTTGGGGCTGTGCGTCGATGATGAAATCGGCATTGAAAATTTTATGGCGGCAGTGTTCGCTGTTGGCTTGGGCGAACATCATCAATTCCGCGTCACTTGGATTGCGTTGGAGTTGCACAAAAGCCTTGACCAGGTAGTCGATTTCATCGTCCGCCAAGGCCAAGCCCCAGTCGGCGTTGGCTTTCACCAAAGCCTCGCGGCCACCATGGGTCAGATCGACAAAAGCCAAACCGGAAGCCGCCACACTGGCAAACAAAGCGTGGGCTGCCTGCCGACTGCCCCAAATGGATTCGGTCATGCGGTCGTGCAGCAAGGCTTGCAGGCTTTGTTGGCTGTCGACTGACAGGGCATGCGCCTGGCGCATCTGCAGTTGAATTTCAGTGATCCGCTCGACACGGCGCAGTACAAAACCACAGTTGCGCGCGATGTCCGTGGCTTTTGAGGCCCAGGGTGAGACCGTGCCGGCGCGCGGCGACACCACCCAGACAAGGCCAGGGCCAGTGGTGTCATGGTTTGCTTCGGCTTGGGCGTCGAGCAATTCGGCCATGCGCTGGCGATCCTTGGCTGGCAGTGGCTTTTCGGTGGCCACCAAATAGACATACTGGGCAGTCAAACCCAGCACTTCAGGGTTGACCAACTGCAGGGCTGTCAAGATGCGCTGGGCTTTGAAGGGATTGAGGGCGAGGCCGCCGGCGAAAGTACTGATGTGGAGAGTCACTGGGTGGCCTTGTAGGGTGCGGTTGCCAAAAATGCTTCCAGCAACGAGAGAAGACTGAATTTTAACGATAAGCCTCGGCACGCCCGAGGCCATGATCAGCCTGAGATAATCGCCCTCATGATCACTTACAAAGACGAACAGGGCATCGCTGGCATGCGCCATGCAGGTCGCTTGGCCTCGGAGGTGCTGGATTACCTCACGCCCCATGTGCAAGTGGGCGTGACCACCAACGCCTTGGACAAATTGGCTTACGACTTCATCACGCAAGTTCAGCAGGCCATCCCAGCCCCCCTGAACTACAACCCCAGCGGGCACAACCCCTATCCAAAATCGATTTGCACCTCGGTCAACCACCAGGTATGCCATGGCATACCCAGTGACAAGGCGCTGAAAAAAGGCGACATCGTCAACATCGACATCACCGTCATCAAAAACGGTTGGCATGGCGACACCAGTCGCATGTTCGTGGTGGGCGAAGGCTCGATTGCCGCCAAGCGTTTGTGTCAACTGACCTATGAAGCCATGTGGCATGGCATCTTGAAGGTCAAGCCAGGTGCGCATCTGGGTGACATTGGCCACGCGATTCAAATCTTTGCCGAAGGCCTGGGCTTTTCCATCGTTCGGGAGTTTTGCGGGCACGGCATTGGTCAAGTCTTCCACGAAGAACCACAGGTATTGCACTTTGGCAGACCCGGCACTTTGGAAGAACTCAAGCCTGGCATGGTGTTCACCATCGAACCCATGGTCAATGCAGGCAAGCGGGACATCAAAGAAATGAATGACGGCTGGACCATCACCACCCGCGACCATTCTTTGTCAGCTCAGTGGGAACACACGGTCTTGGTCACCCAAACCGGTTACGAGGTGCTGACTTTGTCTGCTGGCAGCCCTGCCCTGCCTTCTTTCGTCACCACCACAGTGTGTTGACGCCTGTGCCCACCTTGCCTGCCCAGTTCAAGCAACGCAAAAGCGATTTGCTGGCCAAGTGCGCCCAAGCGCAAAGCTTGCCCCGGGCGCGTCGTGTGCATCAACATCTGGCGCAGCTGAGCGCCTTGTGTGATGAAACCCTGGCAGCCATTTGGCAACAAGCCGCCATGCCAGCCGATGCCTGTCTGGTAGCGGTTGGCGGTTATGGCCGGGGCGCTTTGTTTCCCTACTCGGATGTGGATGTCTTGGTCCTCTTGCCTGCCCATGTCGGCCTTGACAATGAACACGGCCTGATACGCCCGATCGAACAATTCATCGGTGGCTGCTGGGATGCAGGTTTGGAAATTGGCTCGAGTGTGCGTAACCTGCCCGAGTGCTTGAACGAGTCCGCCAAGGACATCACCGTACAAACTGCGCTGCTTGAGGCCAGGTGCATTTGGGGTGACAAGACCTTGTTCGCGCAATTTGCGAACAGCTTCAAAGCGCAAATGGATTCAAAAGCGTTTTTCACGGGCAAGACCCTGGAGATGCAACAACGCCACAACAAGTTTGAAAACACCCCTTATGCCCTGGAGCCCAACTGCAAAGAGTCGCAAGGCGGCCTGCGCGACCTGCAGATGCTGCTGTGGTTGGCCAAGGCCAGCGGCTTGGGCTCTGGCTGGAAGGACCTGTTTGCCAACGGCATGATCACCGCGCTGGAGTTGCGTCGGTTGCAGCGCAACGAGGACGTGTTGTCTCTCATTCGCTGGCGCCTGCACTGGATTGCCAAACGGCGTGAAGACCGTTTGGTTTTCGATTTGCAAACCGCGGTCGCGCAAGACCTCGGGCTGGACGCCCATCTGCTTGGTCATGCCCGCCATGCCCGCGCAGCCAGCGAAGCTTTGATGAAGCAGTATCACTGGGCGGCCAAAGCGGTCAGCCAGTTGAACCTGATCATCCACCTCAACATCGAAGACTGGTTGTTTGAGCAGGCCCAGGCGCATCCGCTGCGGGTCGTGAATGAGCGGTTTTCAGACAAGTCGGGCATGCTCGAGGTGGTGGATGATGGGCTGTACCAACGCCAGCCCGAAGCGATCTTGGAGACCTTTTTGCTCTACCAAGAAACGGTTGGCATCAAAGGCTTATCGGCCCGTACCCTGCGGGCGCTTTACAACGCCCGCGGCTTGATGGACGCGGCTTTCAGACGCAACCCGGTCAACCGCGCCACCTTCATGCGCATCTTGCAGTCACCGCAAGGCATCACCCATGCCATGCGATTGATGAACCAAACCTCGGTGCTGGGCCGCTACCTCTGGGTGTTTCGGCGCATCGTCGGCCAAATGCAGCACGACTTGTTCCATGTCTACACCGTGGACCAACACATCTTGATGGTGTTGCGCAATGTTCGGCGGTTTTTCATCGTCGAGCATTCCCATGAATACCCTTTTTGCTCGCAACTGGCTGCAGGTTGGGACCAGCCCTGGATCTTGTATGTCGCTGCCCTGTTCCACGACATCGCCAAAGGCAGAGGCGGTGACCATTCGGATTTGGGAGCGCAGGAGGTACGGGTGTTTTGCCGCCAGCACGGCATTGGCAAAGCTGATCAAAACCTGATTGAATTTTTGGTGCGAGAGCACCTGACCATGAGCCATGTGGCTCAAAAACAAGACTTGAGTGATCCGGATGTGATCCAAGCCTTTGCCAAGCGGATGGGCAACGAGCGGTATTTGCGTGGCCTGTACCTGCTGACCGTGGCTGATATCCGTGGCACCAGTCCCAAGGTGTGGAATGCCTGGAAAGGCAAGTTGCTCGAAGACCTGTACCGCGCCAGTGCCGCGGTCTTGGGCGGGCAAGCGCATGACCCAGACGCCATGGTTGAGTCGCGCCGACGTGAAGCCTTGGAAACCCTCAACCTCTACGCGATGCCGTTCGAGTCGCACAAAGACCTTTGGAACACCTTGGACGTGGGCTATTTCATGCGCCACGAGGCGGCTGACATCGCCTGGCATACCCGGCAGTTATCACGCCCACTGGCCTTGGCCAAGGCCAATGGCGTGCCGCCAGGTGTGACCGTCAAGGCCCGCTTGTCACCGCTGGGTGAAGGCCTGCAAGTCATGGTCTACACCCCGGACCAAACCGATTTGTTCGCCCGGATTTGTGGCTACTTTGACCAAGCAGGCTTCAATATCTTGGACGCCAAGATCCACACCACCCGCAATGGTTTCGCCCTGGACACCTTTCAGGTTATCGCGCCGCTGTTGAATGTGCACTACCGCGAACTCACGTCGATGGTGGAAAACGATTTGAAACACGCCATCGAGCAAGGCGGCCCTTTGCCCAAGGCTGGCCGGGGTCGGGTGTCGCGTCGGGTCAAGAGCTTTCCGGTGACCGCGCGTGTCCGCCTGCAGCCGGATGAAAAAGCACAACGTTGGTTGTTGTCCATCTCCGCCAGTGACCGCGTCGGTTTGCTCTACGGCGTGGCGCAGGTGTTGGCACAGCACCAAATCAATGTGCTGTTGGCCAAGATCAGTACCTTGGGTGAGCGGGTAGAAGACACGTTTTTGATCGACGGCGCGGTTTTGCAACACAACAAGTCGCAGTTGGAAATTGAAACCGAGTTGTTGGCGGCCTTGCAGCCCTGAGACGCTGACAGCTGCAGGCTCAGCGGCTGGTCGATTTCATGGCTTTGCGTTGGCCACCAAAGCCAGCAAGCCTGCTTCATCGAGCACAGGGATACCCAGTGCCAGTGCCTTCTCGAGCTTGCTGCCCGCCTCGGCCCCAGCGACCACGCCGTGGGTTTTCTTGCTGACACTGCCTGCGACTGTCGCACCCAAGGCTTCGAGCATGTCTTTGGCTTGGTCGCGGCTCAAGGTAGGCAAGGTACCGGTCAACACAAAGGTTTGCCCGGTCAATGGCAAGCACGCGCCTGCTGAGGTTTCGCCCTCGGCCCAGGTCAGGCCACAGGCGCGCAGTTGCTCGACCACCTCGCGGTTGTGTGCTTGGTCAAAAAAGGTGCGGATGCTTTGCGCCACGATCGGGCCAACATCCGCCACCTGTAACAGTTGGTCCAGGGTGGCGTCCATGATCGCGTCGAGCTTGCCAAAGTGACGCACAAGCGCTTTGGCAGTGGCCTCGCCCACATGGCGAATGCCCAGGCCAAACACAAAGCGTGGCAAGGTCGTCTGTTTGGATTTGTCAATGCTGGCCAAGACCTTGTTGGCCGATTTCTCCGCCATGCGATCCAGCGAGGCCAAGGCGGTGAAGCCCAGACGGTAAATATCGGGCAAGGTGTTGACCACACCCGCATCCACCAATTGCTCCACCAGTTTGTCGCCCAAGTCCTCGATCTCCACCGCGCGCCGATGCGCAAAATGCAAGATGGCCTGCTTACGCTGGGCACTGCAAAACAAGCCCCCAGTGCAGCGGTAATCCGCCTCGCCTTCTTCGCGCACAGCGGGGCTGTGGCAGACCGGGCAATGGTGTTGCATGGTGAAGATCTGCGCATCTTGCAGGCGTTTGTCTAAAACCACGGACACCACTTCTGGAATCACGTCGCCCGCCCGGCGAACGACCACGGTGTCGCCCACCCGCACGTCTTTGCGACGCGCCTCGTCCTCGTTGTGCAAGGTGGCATTGGTGACGGTCACGCCACCGACAAACACCGGGGCCAGCTTGGCCACAGGCGTGAGTTTGCCGGTGCGCCCAACCTGCACCTCGATGGCTTGCACCGTAGTGAGTTGTTCTTGGGCCGGGTATTTGTGCGCCACCGCCCAACGTGGCTCGCGGGTCACAAAGCCGAGTTGACGTTGCGCGGCCAAGCTGTTGACCTTGTAGACCACGCCGTCGATGTCAAAGGGCAACGCATCACGTGCTTGGCCCATGCGTTGGTGAAAGTCCACCAAGCCGGCTGCGCCCTGCACCACCGAGGTTTGCACGGCCACAGGAAAGCCCCAGGCCTTGAGCGCCATCAACAGTGCATGGTGAGTGCTGAAATCGGGTCCTCCCTGCGCAGCAGGGGTGACCTCACCCATGCCATAGGCAAAGAAACTCAAAGGACGTTGGGCCGCGATCGCCGGGTCAAGTTGACGCACCGCGCCGGCAGCAGCGTTGCGCGGGTTGACAAAAGTTTTTTCGCCTTTTTCACCGGCGGCGATGCGCGCCCGTTGACGTTCGTTCAAAGCCTCAAAGTCGGCTCGGCCCATGAAGACCTCTCCGCGCACTTCCAGCACGGCGGGTACGGGCAAGGGCTGAAACATCTCGTCAGCATTTGATGCAGCGGCCAGGCGTTGGTCGGATGGGTTTTGCAGCTTCAAGGGAATTTGCCCAATGGTTCGGATGTTTTGCGTCACGTCCTCACCCAATTCACCATCGCCGCGCGTGGCCGCTTGCACCAGCA
Organism: Bordetella parapertussis; assembly: GCA_945873925.1. Lineage (GTDB taxonomy): Bacteria > Pseudomonadota > Gammaproteobacteria > Burkholderiales > Burkholderiaceae_C > Limnohabitans. The sequence goes on along the minus strand of CAMCES010000007.1, from coordinate 48,365 downwards.
CGCCCTGCTCGTAGCGCAGGCTCATGGCCAAGCCATCGAATTTCAACTCGGCCAGGTATTCCATAGCAGGCACGCCATCGCTCAGAGACAGTTCCTTGCGGATGCGGTTGTCAAAGGCGAGTGCGCCACTGGCCTCGGTATCGGTTTCAGTGCGAATGCTCAGCATAGGCACCGCATGTTTGACGATGGCAAAACTGTCTAAAGCCTGGCCAGCGATGCGTTGAGTGGGTGAATCAGGCGTGATCAGCTCAGGATGCGCTGACTCCAGCGCCTGCAACGCTTGAAACAAGCGGTCGTACTCGGCGTCGGGCAGGATGGGTGCGTCCAGCACGTAGTAGAGGTGTGCGTGGTGGTGCAACTGCACGCGCAGTTCGTTGGCAAGGTCAAGGGGGCTGGGCATGGCCAACGCGTGGCGTCAGCTGAACAAGCGACGCGCTTGCAAAGAGCCGGCAGGCAAGTCCCGTGCGGCCAAAGCGTCGTACAAACTGCGCAGATCGTGGTCAATCATGAGAATGGCCGCCTCGGACAAAGGCTGGCCGTTGTCATCCGTGACCAAGCCGTCCATCGCTTGCGCCAGACCTTGTGCCGCCTCGCACAGCCGAGAAAACGCCTGCTCGGCTTGAGCCACTTGGGGCACATCCAAGCTCATGCTGATGCTGCGCAAAGCCGCTTGGTTCGGGTCTTCTGCCATGGCGGCGCGTGCGTCAAAGGTCAATACCAAGACAGGGGGCAGACCCGGGGTGACTGCGGCGACCACCATGCGCCCGGGAATCACACCGGGCACAAAACCCATGCGGGCAGCTTGCTGCTGGACATAGCCCGGACTCCATGCGGCTTTGCGCGACTGCAAGGTGAAACTGAGTTGGGCATCATAGGCACTGGCGAATTGATCCAGTTCACGGGCTTGTGCAATGACCTCGTGCATGTCAGGAAATTCAGGGGTGCTGGCAAATACCTCAGCAAAGGCCTGGGTCTTGACCACAAACTCAGAGTACTCAATGTCATTCAAGGGGCCTTGGCGATTGGCCACTTGCACACCCGCCTGGAACGCGCTGTAGTAGCGCTGTGCTTGCAGTGCTTCCCACTCGCCACTGTCTGCATTGAGACCTTCCACGACAAACAATTTGTTGCCTACCCTGCGAATCGGTGGCATGGCAGCCATCGCTGCCTCGCCGGAGACCGGGCTGTCCAATTCCAGGGTGGCAATCACATCGATCAAAGCGTCGAGTTGAGAGCGGGTATCGGCCACCAGCAATTCAGAGGGCATGTGGGCAAACTCCTGGTCTGCATGACCGGCGTGCGAGTCGGCATCCGCCATGGATGAAGCCGACAAAGCGTCTAGCTCCTCTTGACTGACCAGAGGCTCGGCTTGCTTGGGTTGGCTTTGACGCGATGTCCAGGTGCTGTGGGCAACCACCACCACCAACACCAGGCCACCGAGGATGGCCAACCACAATTGCAAATTGCTCATGCCGCCTCGACCATGCTGACCGCGGCTTCCATGTCAACGGCCACAATCCTTGACACCCCTTGCTCTTGCATGGTCACGCCAATCAATTGCTCGGCCATTTCCATGGCGATCTTGTTGTGGGAGATGAACAAGAACTGGGTTTCAGACGACATCTTGTTGACCAACTTGACGTAACGCTCGGTGTTGGCGTCATCCAGGGGTGCATCCACCTCGTCCAACAAGCAAAACGGCGCGGGGTTAAGCTGGAAGATGGCAAACACCAAAGCGATGGCAGTCAGGGCTTTCTCGCCGCCTGACAAAAGGTAAATGGTTTGGTTTTTCTTGCCAGGCGGCTGCGCCATCACCTGCACACCCGAATCTAAGATCTCTTCGCCGGTCATCACCAAGCGGGCATTGCCACCGCCAAACAATTCGGGGAACATGCGGCCGAAATGTTGGTTCACGGTTTCAAAGGTGCCTGCCAACAATTCGCGGGTCTCGCCGTCGATTTTTTTTATCGCGTCTTGCAAGGTCTTGATCGCGTCGTTCAAGTCGGTCGACTGTGCGTCCAAGAATGTTTTGCGTTCTCGCGCGGTGCCGAGCTCTTCCAGCGCTGCCAAATTGACCGCGCCCAAGGATTGGATCTCGCGCAGCAAGCGGTCAATTTCCGACTGCAGACCCGTCAAGCGAACTTTGTCAGCGTTGATCGACGACTCGATCTGGGCAAGGTCTGCCTGGGCATCGGCCAAAAACCGGTCGTACTGCTCAAAGCCAAGCCGCGCAGCTTGCTCCTTGAGTTGTTGCTCGACAATCCGCTGGCGCAAGGGATCGAGTTCACGCTCTATTTTCAAGCGTTCTTCATTGCTGGTGCGCAAGCGGTTGGTCAAGTCGTCATATGCCGAGCGCTTGGACGCAAGCAGCGATTCACGCTCAAGCTTGAGCGCCAGGGCGTCTTGCAGACCAGACTGCGCTGCACTGTCACTGAGCAAGCCCAGCTCAGCTTGCTGTCGGGTTTGCTCCGCGAAGAGCTTGGCGATTTGCTGGCTGGCGGTTTCTTGGATACGTTGCAACTCTGCCAATTTGGCCGACAGGGTGCGCAGGTTGAAATCGGACTCCTGCACTTGCCGATCCAGTTGACGCAAAGCCTCACGCGCCTGGTTGAGTGCCTGCTCAGCCGTCATGGCCTTTTCTTGCAGTCCAGCATGGCGCTCTTGGGTGTTGGCCAATTGCAAGTCGAGCGACTCAAAGCGCAACTCGGCTTCTTCAGAGCGGGTGCGCAATTGCTGCAACAGGGCTTGCAAGTCTTGCAACTCGGTTTGCAATTGACCTTGGCGGGCGAGCGTTTGTTCGGCTTGTTGTTGCAAGCTCAAGAACTCGACTTGCAGGGTGTGGGCCTGGGCTTGCGCTTGGGTGGCTTCGATGCGCTTTAGGGTGCGCTCTTGGGTGGACTGGGCCACAGTGCTTTCGGTACGTGCCAGGTTGATCCGCGCTTCTTGGCTGATCAATCCTTGGGCGCGGATTTGTTTGTCCAGGTTTTCAATTTCTTGGGCACGGGCCAACATGCCTGCTTGCTCGGAGTCTTGGGCATAGAAATTGACGTTGTGCAAACCCACCGAATGGCCTTGGGCAATGAAAATTTGCTCGCCCGGTTGCAACTTGGACCGCGCCGCCATCGCCTCGTCCAAGCTGTTGGCGGTATAGCAACCCGTCAGCCAATCGGCGAACATGCCACTCAAACCCGCGTCGTTCAATTTCAATTGGTCAAACAAGCCAGGCAAGCTGGATTTGGCTGGCGGGTTGGTCGCCACGCCAGGGGAATAAAAACTCAGTTTGGCATCTGGCACGTCACTGGCAAACGCTTTGACGCTGTCGATGCGGGTGACTTCCAGAGCGGCCAAACGCTCGCGCAGTGCAGCCTCCAAGGCTTGCTCCCAGCCTGGGGTGATTTGCACCTTGCTCCACAGGGGTTGCAAAGCCTGCAAGCCGTGTTTGTTCAACCAGGGGGTCAGCCGCTCATCGGTGCGCAGTTTTTCTTGAAGTGCTTTCAAGGCTTCTTGACGCGCTTGCAGTTCCACCCACTTGGCTGATTCGAGGTTGCTGGTTTCTTGTGCATCGCGTCTGGCGTGCTCCAACGACTCGGCCATGTCTTCCAAGGTTTGCAGTTGGGCTTGGCTGGCAGCAGAGGCTTGTTCTGCCTGGCTGAGTGCGGTTTGAAGTTGCTCCAGTTGCCCGTCTTGCGGCTGCGCCAGGGCTTGTTGGTCCGATTGCAGACGGGCTTGGCGTTGCTCGAGTTGTTGCGTTTGCTCTTGCAAGCCGCGTTGCTCTGCGGCCAACACTTGGATCTGTTGCTGTACCTCGTTGACCAAGTTGAACTGTGACGCCAGGTGTTGTTGAGCATCACGCCATGTTTTTTCCAGTGCTGGCAGTTGTTCGCCTTGCGTCGCGAAAGCTTGTCGCAAACTGTCCAAATCGGCATGCGCTGCTGCTTGGTTGTCGAGCAAAACTTGAGCCTCATCTTTGGCCTGATCCGACTGGGTGCTCCATTGATCGATTTGAGCTTGAATTTGCACCAAGCGTTCTTGGGCACGCTGACGGCCTTCGACCACAAAGCGGATTTCAGCTTCCAAACGACCGACTTCAGCACTGGCTTGGTACAACTCACCCTGCGCCTGGTTGACATGCTCACCGGCCTCGTAATGGGCTTGGCGGATGGTTTCCACACTGGCCTCGACTTGCCGCAAATCCGCGGTTTTGGCTTCCAAGGCAGTGGCAGCTTGCTCGGCTTGCTGATGCACCTGTGCCTGCTCGGCCTGGGCTTCAGCGCGTTTCAAGAACCACCATTGCTGTTGACGCAAAGTGGCTTGGTTTTGCAGGTCATGAAAACGCTTGGCGACTTCGGCTTGTCGTTCCAACTTGTCTAAATGGGCATCGAGCTCGCGCAAAATGTCCTCCACGCGTACCAGGTTTTCGCGGGTGTCGCTCAGCCGGTTTTCGGTTTCGCGGCGGCGCTCTTTGTATTTGGACACGCCTGCGGCCTCTTCCAAAAACAAACGCAATTCTTCGGGCTTGGACTCAATGATGCGGCTGATCGTGCCTTGGCCAATGATGGCGTACGCGCGTGGACCCAGACCCGTGCCCAAGAACACGTCCTGCACATCACGGCGGCGCACCGGCTGGTTGTTGATGTAATAACTGCTGGTGCCGTCGCGGGTAAGCACACGCTTGACCGCGATTTCGGTGAACTGGTTCCACTGACCACCGGCGCGATGGCTGGCGTTGTCAAACACCAGTTCCACGCTGGAGCGGCTGGCGGGTTTGCGTGTGTTGGTGCCGTTGAAGATGACGTCTTGCATCGACTCGCCTCGCAATTCGCTGGCACGGCTCTCACCCAACACCCAACGTACCGCATCGATGATGTTGGATTTGCCACAGCCATTGGGCCCAACCACGCCGACCAATTGCCCAGGCAACATGAAATTGGTGGCGTCTGCGAAAGATTTGAAGCCAGACAATTTGATCGAGTTAAGACGCACCGAGATACCTTTAATGAACTTCTGAATAAAAAAACACGATCCGCGCAGGCACTGAGTAGCCGAGGATGTCAGCTCAATTCAACAGATTTCCAACGCGAGACTTCAGACAACAATTGTTCCAGCGATGGCATCACCTGCATGACTTTGGCGCGAACAAAGTCGAGTTCGTGTTGGCGACTGACCGATTCAAGCTCGATGATTTGGCTGGTCAGCTCATCTCTACTCAGAAAGGTCACATATCCTTTGAGAGAGTGCAACAAACGAATGACAGGGTCTGGGTCGTGCTGGCCAAGAGCTGCTTGCAAGGCGCGCAAGTCGTTGTTCAAGCTGGATTCAAAGGTTTCTGCCAGATTGAGCATTTGGGTCTTGTCCATGGCGAAATCCTGCGCGCGACTGGGATCGAGGTAACTGTACATGGCTTGATAATATCAGCCATGAACCCTCTGCTTTCACGTCTGCATGCCTACCCTTTCGAGCGTTTACGTCATTTGTTTTCAGACGTGACACCCAGTCCCCATTGGTCGCCCATCAGCCTGGGCATTGGCGAACCAAGGCATGCCACCCCCCAGCTGCTCATTGACACGGTTCGCGGTCACACCGATGCCTTGGCCACCTACCCTGCCACAGCCGGTTCCTTGGCCTTCAGACAAGCCTGTGCAGCTTGGGTCAAGCGTCGATACCAGGTCGCGCTGGACCCCGAAACCCAGGTATTGCCTGTCAATGGCTCGCGTGAGGCTTTGTTTGCCTTCGCCCAAACCGTGCTGGATGGCAACCCGCAATCCGTGGTGGTCTCACCCAACCCCTTCTATCAAATCTATGAAGGCGCAGCGCTGTTGGGCGGTGCGCAAATCCATTACGTACCGAGTTTGGCCAATACCAATTTTGCGGTCGACTGGGACAGCGTGCCCGCCGATATTTGGCATCGCACCCGTTTGGTATTTGTTTGCTCTCCGGGCAACCCGACGGGCGCGGTCATGCCCTTGAGCGAATGGCAAAAGTTATTCAGTTTGAGTGATCAATACGGCTTTGTGTTGGCCTCGGATGAGTGTTATAGCGAGATCTACCATGGCGACACGCCGCCCTTGGGTGGCTTGCAAGCGGCCATGCTGTGTGGTCGCGGCGATTTCAAACGTCTGGTGAGCTTCACCAGTTTGTCCAAACGCAGCAATGTGCCTGGTTTGCGAAGCGGCTTTGTCGCTGGAGACGCTGCACTGATTGCACCGTTTCTGCGATACCGTACCTACCATGGCAGCGCCATGGGTGGCATGGTTCAAGAAGCCAGCATGGCGGCTTGGAATGACGAAGCCCACGTACAGGCCAACCGGGCGCTGTACCGCGAAAAATTCCAGCAAGTCACACCCTTATTGGCGCAAGTCATGGATGTCACCATGCCTGATGCTGGTTTTTACCTTTGGGCAGGTGTTCCAGGGGGTGATGACGAGGCTTTCGCGCGAGCATTGCTGGCTCAATACAATGTCACTGTTTTGCCCGGTCGCTATCTGGCTCGGGAGGTCAATGGCATCAACCCTGGTCAAGGTCGCATACGCATGGCCTTGGTCGCCCAGCCTGATGAATGCCTTGAGGCCGCCAAACGCATCGTGTCATTCATCCAAACATCCTATCCATCCCAACACTGAAAAGAAAAAGCCATGGCTGAGCAACAACTCCAACACATCATTGACAACGCTTGGGACAACCGCGCCGATATCAATATCGGTAACGCATCCAATGAATTGCGCGAAGCCGTTGACCGGGTGATCATCGAACTCAACGCCGGTCGGCTGCGGGTGGCCACCCGTGAAGGTGTCGGTCAATGGACCACTCACCAGTGGATTAAAAAAGCGGTGTTGTTGTCCTTTCGCCTGAAAGACAACAAGGTTGTCAGAGCCGGTGACCTGGGTTTTTACGACAAGGTGCAAACCAAGTTCTCCAACATGGACGAGACCCAGATGAAAGCCAGTGGTGTGCGCGTTGTGCCCCCTGCAGTCGCTCGTCGTGGCAGCTTCATTGCCAAAGGCGCAATCCTGATGCCCTCTTATGTCAACATCGGCGCTTATGTGGATGAGAACACCATGGTCGACACCTGGGCCACGGTGGGCTCTTGCGCACAAATCGGTAAGAACGTGCATTTGTCGGGCGGTGTTGGCATCGGCGGCGTGCTCGAGCCAGTGCAGGGTAACCCCACCATCATCGAGGATAACTGCTTCATTGGCGCACGCTCTGAGGTGGTCGAAGGCGTGATCGTTGAAGAAAACTCGGTGATCTCCATGGGCGTGTACATCGGCCAAAGCACCAAAATTTATGACCGTGCAACTGGCGAGGTCAGCTATGGACGCATTCCTTCGGGCTCTGTCGTGGTGTCAGGCAACCTGCCCAGCGCAGACGGCAAATACAGCTTGTACTGCGCCGTCATCGTCAAACGTGTGGACGCCCAAACCCGCGCCAAAACCAGCTTGAACGACTTGCTGCGTGACTGACATGTCCAACACGCTTGATCTGGTTGAACAGCTGATTGCTTGCCCATCGGTTACGCCCGAAGGTGGTCAATGTCTGGACATTCTCTCGGCGCGTTTGATGCCATTGGGTTTTGCCTGCGAACGCATGGACTTCGGCCCTGACGACTGCCGGGTCAGCAACCTCTGGGCGATCAAGCGCAGCCCGCATCCCCAAGCACAAACCTTGGTGTTTGCGGGCCATACCGATGTGGTGCCGACCGGGCCATTGGGGCGGTGGACCACCGACCCGTTCACACCCAGTCATCGCGATGGCAAGTTGTATGGACGAGGCGCGAGTGACATGAAAACCTCTTTGGCCGCGATGGTGGTGGCCTGCGAAGAATTCCTCGCGCTTCACACAGCACCACATTTCAACCTGGCATTTTTGCTGACCAGTGATGAAGAGGGTCCATCGGTCGACGGTACGGTCAAGGTGGTCGAAGCACTCAAGGCACGTGGCGAACCGCTGGCCTGGTGCATCGTGGGCGAGCCCACGGCGGTCCACCGCACTGGTGACATGGTGAAAAACGGACGGCGCGGCAGCATGAGCGGCAAGCTCACGGTCAAGGGCATTCAGGGCCACATCGCCTACCCGCAGTTGGCCAAAAATCCGATCCACATGCTGGCCCCCGCCTTGGCTGAATTGACCACCATGCCATGGGACCAAGGCAATGCCTATTTCCAACCCACCAGCTGGCAGGTGAGCAACCTCCATGCAGGCACCGGTGTCAACAACGTGATACCTGGTGAAGTGGTGGTGGATTTCAACTTCCGCTTCAGCACCGAATCCACGGCCGAGGCTTTGCAGCAGCGCCTCGAAGCCGTGCTTCAAAAACACCAACTCGACTACACACTTGGCTGGACAGTGGGTGGATTGCCTTTCATCACCACGCCGGGCATGTTGCTTGAGGTGGTGCAACAAGCCATCCGCGCCGAAACCGGTATCGAGACTGCGCTTTCCACCACCGGGGGTACCAGTGACGCCAGGTTCATTGCTCAAATATGCCCGCAAGTGATCGAGGTCGGCCCGCCCAACGACAGCATCCACAAAATCAATGAGTTTGTGCGCCTGGCTGACATCGACCTTTTGAAAAATATTTACGCCGGCATCTTGGGTCGCCTACACCACGAGCCATCGGTCTTGGTCACCCCATGACATTGGCTGCTTTGATTGAGCAGTGCGCTCTGGCACTGACGCAGGCGCGTGTGTCTTTTGGCCATGGCACCAGCAATGCAGCGGACGAGGCTGCATGGTTGGTGCTTTGGCAATTGGGCCTGCCCTTGGACAGCGATTTCACAGACCCTTCGATCAACAGAGAACTCACAGACCAGGAGTCCCAACCGGTTCAAGACCTGATCAAACTGCGTATCAGCAGCCGTAAACCAGCGGCCTACCTGACCCAGGAGGCCTGGTTGCAAGGCGTTTCTTTTTATGTAGACGAACGGGTCATCGTGCCGCGGTCATTGATCGCAGAAGTCTTGGCCAAAGGTGGCTTTGACCCTTGGTTAAGTGCTGATACCCATCGCGTTCTTGATTTGTGCACCGGCAACGGCAGCTTGGGTATCCTGGCTGCATTGGCTTACCCAGATGTGACTGTGCATGGCTTGGACATTTCTGCCGACGCCTTGTCTGTTGCCCAGATCAACATCGAACGCCACGGCCTGCAACACCGCATGTCCTTGTTTCAATCGGACGGCTTGCAACAAGCCCAAGGCAGGTTTGATCTGATAGTGTGCAACCCACCTTATGTCAACGCACACAGCATGTCCGAGCTACCTGCCGAATTCAAGGCAGAGCCGGTATTGGCTTTGGCTGGTGGTGTTGACGGCATGGACTTCATAAAACGGTTGTTGAAGGATGCTGCCAGGCACATGTCTGCGCATGCCCTGCTGGTGCTTGAAATCGGTCACGAACGGGTACATTTCGAATCTGCTTTTCCTCATCTAGAAGTCATCTGGCTCTCCACCAGTGCTGGCGACGATCAGGTCTTGCTTCTCACTCGCCAAGCACTTGTTGCAGGCCAAGCTGTTCCATGATCACCATCAAAAATGTCACCCTGCGCCGCAGCGCCAAGGTGTTGCTTGAAGGCGCCACGGTGACGCTCAACCCGGGTGAAAAAGTAGGCTTGGTTGGACGCAATGGCGCAGGCAAATCGTCGCTGTTTGCTCTGCTCAATGGCAACTTGCAAGAAGACTCGGGCGAGTTCTATATCCCCACGCAATGGCGCATGGGTCAAGTCTCTCAAGACATGCCCGAGACCGAGCAAAGCGCGACAGACTTTGTGATTGAAGGTGACACCGTTCTCATTGATGCCAGGACAGAGGTCAAAGCGGCTGAGATCACCGAAGACGGTGAACGCTTGGGCAATGCCTACATGGCGCTTTATGACGCAGGAGAGCATGACGCGTCATCACGCGCTCAGGCATTGATTTTGGGCCTGGGCTTCAAAACCACCGAACTCGACAACCCGGTCAACAGTTTTTCTGGTGGATGGCGCATGCGTTTGCAACTCGCGCGTGCTTTGATGTGCCCCTCCGATTTATTGCTGCTGGACGAGCCTACCAACCATTTGGACTTGGACGCACTGGTTTGGCTGGAAGCCTGGCTCAAGCGCTACGAAGGCACGATGTTGGTGATCAGCCATGACCGTGAATTTTTAGATGCGGTGACCAATGTCACCTTGCATATCGATGGCGGTAAGTTGACGCGTTACGGCGGCAACTACAGCAAGTTCGAGGACATGCGCGCGGAACAAATGGAGCTGCAACAAAACGCATTTGTCAAACAGCAAGACAAGATTGCCCACTTGCAAAAATTCATTGCACGTTTCAAGGCCAAAGCCAGCAAAGCCAAGCAAGCGCAAAGCCGCGTCAAGGCCCTTGACCGCATGGAAAAAATCGCGCCCTTGTTGGCCGATGCTGACTTCCATTTTGAATTCAAAGAACCGGCGCACTTGCCCAACCCGATGTTGTCTATGCAAGATGTCAGCGTGGGTTATCCAGCTGCATCGGATGCGCCCTCCGGTTCGCCTGCCACCGTGATCGTCCAACGGGTGAACAAGTCGGTGCTTGCCGGACAACGCATTGGCATTTTGGGAGCGAACGGTCAGGGCAAATCCACTTTGGTCAAAACCATCGCCCGCGACTTGCAGGCTCTGGGGGGAGAAATGACCGAAGGCAAAGGCCTCAATATTGGCTACTTTGCACAGCAAGAACTCGACGTGCTGCGCCCTGCGGACAACCCCTTGCAGCACATGATTGATCTGTGCAAGCGTTTAACCAGCCAAGCGAAACTGTCGGGGCAAGCCACGCGAGAACAAGACCTGCGAAGCTTTCTGGGGCAATTCAATTTCAGCGGCGACATGGTCAAGCAAACCGTGGGCAGCATGAGTGGCGGCGAAAAAGCCCGGCTGGTTCTGTGCATGTTGGTCTGGCAACGCCCCAACCTTTTGCTGATGGACGAGCCAACCAATCATTTGGATTTGGCCACCCGTGAAGCACTCAGCATGGCCTTGAATGAATTTGAAGGCACGGTGATGCTGGTCAGCCATGACCGAGCTTTGTTGCGAGCCGTGTGTGACGAATTCTGGATGGTCTCGCGCGGAGGCGTGGAGCCCTTTGACGGCGATTTGGACGATTACCAGCGTTACTTGCTGGATGAGGCCAAGCGCTTGCGCGCAGAGGCTGTGGCCGCCCAAGCGCCCGCTCAAGCAAGAGCGGCTGCAGTGCCTGCAGCGACCAAAACACCTGTCAAAGCCAATAACACCCAAGTGCGCCAATGGCAAAAAAGTCTTGCCCAACTCGAATCAGAAATGGCTGCATTGACTGAAGAACAAAACCTCTTACAGCTGGCCATGGCAGAAACCATAAAAGCCAGTGAACTGGCTATCCAAGGCAAACGCTTGAAAGAAATCGAAGCGCTCAACGAAACCCTCGAAGCACGTTGGCTGGCATTGACAGCACAACTCGAAGCAGTCGCTTGAGCGTGCACAAAAAAAACCAGCTTTTGTGAAGCTGGTTTTTGTTTGGGGTGGTAGGACGTGCTGGATTCGAACCAGCGACCAACGGATTAAAAGTCCGCTGCTCTACCAACTGAGCTAACGTCCCATCGTGCCGCACAACAACTTGTTGTGCTCTGCAAAGCCGCAAATTATAACTGTTTTTTAGGTTTTTTTAGACCTGAAATCAACTCATGCTGCAAGTTGGTTCAACACCCAACCGGCTGCACAGTTGCCAAAAGTGGCAGTGACCGAAACCACCGATCCATAGCCATGGCAGTTCAAATTGTGGTCTGTTGACAAGGCTGTGTCGCCGCTGGGACGCTGCACCGGCTCTTTGCTGAACACCGCTTGAATACCGAATGCAGTTCCGCTTTGAGGCGCGGCATGGTGCTTGCGTAATTGCTGTCTGAGTTGCGCCAGCAAGGGGTCATGGGTGGTGTGCGCCAAATCTGCCATGTCAACCAAATGAGCCAGTTGTTTACCCCCAGCAGCACCAACGGTGACAAAACACTTTTGATACTGCATGGCCCAGGCTGCCATGGCGACTTTGGCACTGACTTGGTCACACGCATCGATCAGTGCATCACAGTGCAGGGCTAGCAACTGGTTGATGTTTTCAGGGCTGATGAAATCGTCCACCACGGTCACCAGGCAACCTGGATGGATCAGCGCGATACGCTCTTTCATGGCCTGCCCTTTGGATTGACCCAGGGTGGTCGTCAAGGCGTGCAATTGGCGGTTGACATTCGATTCAGCAACATGGTCCATGTCAATCAGGGTCAATGCGTCAACACCGCTTCGTGCCAAGCATTCCACCGCCCATGAGCCCACGCCACCGACACCCACGACCACCACATGCGCTTGGCGGATTTGCTGGGCACCGTTTACGCCATACAAACGAGAAAGACCGCCAAAACGGCGGTCTGCATCGAGCGCTGAAGGCAATGGCTTAGTCAACTTATTTGAATTTGGAGAAGCGTTCTTTAGCGGCAGTGGCAGCTTCTGTGTTGGGATGCAGCTTAATCAAATCTTCCAGGGTTTTTTTGGCGTCTTTGGTCTGTTTGAGCTCAGCTTGGGCGTTGGCCAAGGTCAACATACCCTCAGCCACGCGCGCATGGCTGGGCGCAATGGAGACAAAGACTTTGATTTGATTGGCTGCATCAGCGTACTCACGCAAAACATATTTGGCGCTGCCCAACCAAAACAATGCGCTGGGGCGGTATCCGCTGGTGGGGTACTTGCTCAGGAAAGCAGCCAAAGAAGATGCCGCTGCAGCAAACTCACCTTTTCGGAAAATATTGAGCGCGGCTTCATACTCACGCTTTTCAGTCGGATCTGCCTCAAACTCTAGGCCATCGATTTGAACCAACACTGGCTCTAGTTTGTCAACACGCTGGTCGATCGATTTCAGTTTCTCGTCAGCATTTTTCAAACGGTCATCCACACCCGAGAGAATTTCTTTTTGGCTTCGCTGCAACAAAGTGATTTCTCTGGCCAGTTCCTCTCGCTCACCACGAACCTGGTTCAGGGCTTGTTTCAAGCTGTCGATTTGCGACTGCAAAAGTATCAAAGACTGTTTGAGTTGGGACAGCTCTTCCCCTGCTGTCCGCTGGGACTCCAAGACTTGTTCGGTGGATTTTTGCTGCGCTTGGTCAGCAGATTGGCTGTTTTGCCGGTTGGTTTCGACCCTTTGGCGCAATTCCAATATGGCGCGCCTGGCTTCTTCATCCTCAAACAATGCAGCGTACACAGATGTGCTGGCCAAGGCCAAGCACACCCCTGCGAACTTACCCACCAATGTCATCGGTAGAAGAACTCAGCGCGACGGTTTTGAGAGAAAGCGGATTCGTCGGAACCTTGTGCGGCTGGCTTTTCTTCGCCAAAGCTGACCGATTCAACTTGTGCCGCTGAAACGCCCAACAAACTCAGGCTCTGGCGAACCGCATCTGCGCGCTTTTGACCCAGTGCCAAGTTGTATTCACGGCCACCGCGCTCGTCGGTGTGGCCTTCCAGAGAAACCTTGGCAAGAGGATTGGCTTTGAGAAACTGGGCATGACCTTCGATGGCGTTTTGGAATTGAGCTTTGACCGCAAAACTGTCGTAATCGAAATAGATGACTTTGGTCACACCGCTTGGACCTGCTGCCAAGTTGTCAGAAGTCACGGTGCTCACCGGCGCCACGGCAGATTTGGCCTCAGGAGCGGGCTTGGCCTCGGGCGCGGGTGCAGGTACAGGTGCACTGCTGACAGCTGAGCCAGATTTGTCTTCAACAGGCACGTCGTTGAGTTTGACGCCAGAAGCACATGCACTCAACAAAGTTGTCATGACAAAAGCGTAAATGAATTTAGACAAGGGATACTCCATCAATCAGGGTTTAGAAAACGGCCCCCAGTGGGGCTCGCGGGTGTTGGAAGCTTGACCAGCCAATCTGGCGCTTATTTTGCCATCAAGCGTTGTCGTCATCAGCGCTTCACGCCCTTGAATTTGCGTGGAGTACAAAATAAGTTTGCTATTGGGTGCAAAGCTGGGGCGTTCATCCATCTGCGTATCGGTCAAGGGGTAGACCTTGTCAGTGGCCAACTCCATCAGATGCAGCTTGAACTGACCGCTGATCCTGCTGATGTAAGCAAGCCATTTTCCGTCAGGACTCAAAGCGGGTGAGATGTTGTAATTACCGGAAAAAGTCACACGATCAACGGGTCCACCTGCAATCGGAGTGCGGTAAATTTGTGGCGAGCCGCCACGGTCACTGACAAAGTAGATCGCAGAACCATCTGACGAAAAGACTGCTTCTGTGTCAATTCCACCAGACTGCGTGATTCTTTTGGGATCACCGCCTTTGGCATCGATGGTGAATACCTGAGAGCCTCCGTCTCGGCTGAGGGTGACCACCAGCGATTTGCCTGCAGGTGACCAAGAGGGCGCGCTGTTAGAGCCTTTGAAATTGGCCACCACGCGGCGCTTGCCTGACAGCACTTCATGCACATACACCACCGGCTTGCGTGACTCGAAAGACACGTATGCCAATTCATTGCCAGAGGGGGACCAACTGGGAGAAATGATGGGCTCAGGACTGGTCAAGGCAGCCTGCGCATTTTCTCCGTCAGCATCCGCAACCCACAGGGTGTGCCGATTGCCTTTCTTGGTCACATAGGCAATGCGGGTCGAAAAAATGCCCTTTTCGCCAGTGAGTTTTTCATATACCTGGTCAGCTATTTTGTGTGAAACCAAACGCAAGTCGGACGCAACCAGCAAAAAGCTTTGTCCCCCCAAGTCTTGTCCCTTGATCGCGTCCCACAAACGGTAACGAACATCGAAGCGACCATCGGGTAATTTGGTCACACTGCCGGTGAGCAAGAAATCGGCATTTTTTTGCCGAATGCTTGCAAAGTCTGGCCTCGAGGTTTCATCAAGTGGCACGCCTGGGTCTGAACTTCTGAATTGACCACTGCGGTCTAAATCCGCTGCCACAATGAGCGCGGGTTTTTGTGTCGCGGATTCCTGGCCCTTGAATGGCGCAATCGCAATCGGGATTTGGGTGATGCCCACGCCAGACACATCGACCCTGACTTCAGCGCGCACATTGAACAAAGCGACAACCGATAAACAAAATATTGCGATAGAGCAGCGTGAGGTTTTGATCATTTTTTGCTTTGGTTCAAATGGTAAAGCGTGAAGTACTTGCCAAAAGCGGCTTGTGCTTGCATGGAGCAAACCACCAAACCCATGGCACCGTCCAAAAAGCCCAGCCTCAAAATATAACTCTTAAAAAAGGCAAAAGACCCCGACATAAAAGCACGCCACATACTGGCTTGACGCCCATTCTGGTACTGCTGTTCAGCCCACGCTTGGCTGTAGGCCTGCATTTTTTTCCAATAGTGCGCCGGGGTTGGATAACTGAAATGCAGCATGGCATGTTTCAAGTGGCCTAGTCGCTTGAAACCTGGCCCAACCAAACGCTCGTGAACCTTGTCGGGCGAAAACTGCGCCTGGCCTCGCCGAAATAAACGGGCAACTTTGTCAGGCGCCCAACCACTGTGGTTGATCCAAGCGCCACAAAAATTGGTTCTTCTGGGCAGATCGAAAACATCAAAACGGTCTTGTCGCATGGCTTCTTGAATTTCGATCGCCAGCTCGGGGGTGATTCGCTCATCCGCATCGATGGACAAAACCCATTCATGCTGTGCATGCGTGAGTGCCAGGTTTTTTTGATGGCCAAAGCCTTGCCAAATGGGTGATGTGATCACTGTGGCATGCAAGGAAGAGGCGATTTCAGCGGTTTGATCTGTGCTGCCACCATCCAGAACAATGCATTCATCGGCAAAAGACACACTTTGAAGGCAATCATGAATGTTGCCGCTTTCATTATGGGTAATGATGATCACGCTCAAAGACATCATTTGATTCTACCCATTCAGCCTGATCGAACAAGCCATAATTGACAGATGTTGTCACACGGTCAGTCATGTACGCCCAACTTTCGTTAATCGCTCGCGTCAAGCGCTCAGGTAAATACTTTCTTGAACCGCTGAGTGCTTGGGTGGTTGCACTGACTTGCGTTCTTTTGGTGTCGATCAGTGAGCCGATGATCCCTGCCCTGCTGCAGCCCTTGCTAGACAAGGGCTTTCAACAAAACAGCTTTCCTGTGTGGATGGTTCCCTTGTCTCTGGTTGGCTTGTTTGCGCTCAGAGGAGTGAGTTTGTTCATTGGCCAAGTAGCGGTTGCCAAAGCCACCAACCATGGCATGCTCAAACTGCGCTTGGCCATGTTTGCCAGGTTACAAGATGCCGATTTGACTTTGTACCAATCACAGAATGCCAGCTCCTTGGGCAATACCTTGGTGCATGAAGTCAGTATCGGCTCGCAGTTGTTGGTCAACTCATGTATGAGTTTGCTGCGTGACAGTTTGACCTTGGTGGCCTTGGTGGGCTATTTGTTGTATTTGAATTGGCAACTGAGTTTGATTGTTGCCTTGCTGCTTCCCTCTGTGGCTTTGCTGATGAAAGTCATGAGCAAACGCCTTTACAGCCTGACACGCAACAACCAAGCGGCCACCGATGAGCTTGCTTATGTGGTTGAAGAAAGCGCTCTGGCTTACCGTGAAATTCGGCTTCATTCAGCTCAGGCAATGCAGCAAAGTCGATTTGCCAAGCTGGGCCATATCCTCTCTCGTATCAACATGAAGATGACCGTGGCCGCAGCGGGTATCACTCCCTTGACCCAGTTGTTTTCTGCGATTGCACTGTCTGCTGTCATCAGCGTTGCGCTGATTCAGAGCCAAGACAGTGGCATGACTGTGGGTGGATTCGCTTCTTTTGTCACCGCCATGCTGATGCTGGTCGCACCCATCAAGCACTTGTCGGAAGTGGCTGGACCGATGACACGTGGCTTGGCGGCCCTGGAGCGCGGTCTGGAGTTGATTGAATCCACACCCGTGGAAAGTGGTGGCAGCTTCCGCGCAACACGTGCCACGGGTTTGATCGAAGTGCGCCAAGTTGGCGTGCGATACCAGGACGGCTTGCCTTGGGCTTTGAAGGATGTCGGATTGACCATTCAACCCGGTGAGACGGTTGCGTTGGTGGGCAGTTCAGGCTCGGGCAAAACCACACTGGCCAACCTGCTGCCTCGGTTTGTGCAGTGGACCGAGGGTGATGTGCTTTTGGATGGCGTGTCCATACGCGACTGGCACTTGGGCGATTTGCGCCGGCAATTTGCCATGGTCAGTCAAAACGTGGTGGTTCTCAATGACAGTTTGGCGGTCAACGTGGCGCTGGGACAAGCGCCTGACCATGAGAAGGTATTGAAGTGCTTGTCAGCGGCTAATTTGGGTGACTATTTGCAAACCTTGCCTGAACACATCCACACCTTGGTTGGCCACAATGCCTCTTTGATGTCTGGCGGGCAACGACAGCGTTTGGCGATCGCCAGGGCTTTGTACAAAGATGCGCCCATTTTGATTTTGGATGAAGCCACCTCTGCACTGGACAATGAATCAGAGAGGCTGGTTCAAGATGCTTTGAGCCATTTGCAAAAAGGCAAAACCACGGTGGTGATTGCACACAGACTCTCGACCATTGAGTCGGCTGACAGGATCGTGGTCATGGACCAGGGTCAGATCGTTGAGATGGGCACGCACGCCAGCCTGTTGGCGTCTGATGGCGCTTATGCCGCCATGTTCAAGATCAAGCAGTCAAGCCTGGGGAATGTGTGAAGCCATCAACTGCTGACAGTGCTCAACAAATGCTTGAGGTGCGGGGTTGACCAAACACCTCACCCAAGTCTCCAGGTGATAGGAAGCCGGATTGCTTGAATTGAACCAACACAGGGTTGGTTTGCGAAGCGCCACTGACACATGGTAGGGACCTGAGTCAGAGGAAATAAACAAATCACAAGCGTCAATCAAACCGGCAAGGCTTGATAAAGACGTTCGGCCTGAGCAATCAACAACCCCCTGCAAGTCCATGCCCAAACCCCGGCATTCCTGCATGAATGCTTGGTTGATGTCTGCTTCAAAAGGAGCGCCTGACAGCACCAAGCAATGCGGAACCTGGTTGCCCAATGCTTGAATCGCACGAGCGAGCTGCTGCAAGTTGGGTCTTTTGGACGCAGCGCCTTCGGTGGCGCAACCGATGTTCAACCCCACCACAGGCAAGCCTTTGGGCAAACTCGCCAGCAGGTTTTGTTTGAAGGTTTCGGCCTCTGGGGTCAAACGCAGCTCAATCGCGGTGTGTTTCCTTTCAATGCCCAGGGCTTGCAACACCACGAAGTCGCGGTGGGTGTAATCCATTGGCTCAGTCAAACCATGACGTTGCGCATAGCTTGGCAAACTCGGAGAAGTTCGGTCATAAAACCATGAACGTCCTGGAAACTGGGCAATGCCCACTGTCTGGGCACCACAAACCCTGGCAGCCATCCAAGTGACCAAGCTGGTTTTCAATCCATTGGGCTCAAAGTCAATCACCCAATCAGGTTGCAAGGAACGACTGATTGCCTGGACTTGCGCAATGACCCGTTGGATGGGCACTCGCTTGGCGTCGCGCACAGACGGATCCTGCTCGCGAACAATGACGAAATGCGCACTGCTGAGCAAATGGTGACGCTTTATCAACTCTTCAGTGGCGTACCCCGCATGCTTGCTTAAAAAGAGCAAATGCAACTCCACATCTGGCCAAGTGTTTTTCAAGGCGCGCCAAGCGGCTGAGCTTCGCAAAACATCACCCACGCCCATGCTGTGAGACTTGATCATCAAAATGCGTTTAGGGGTGGATGTGATCATGAAAGCAATTCACGGTACATGTTCAACTGGGTCTTGGCCAGTGCGTCCCAACGATAGCGTTGCACATAGGCCTTGGCATTCGCCACCAGATGGGATGCCAACTCGCTGTCAGCTTGGACGCGCTCGATGTGTTTGGCCAGGGCAGCCGCATCGTGCGGGTCTTGAAGAATCAGCGCATGCTCGTCGGGTGAGAGTAAATTGGATGAGAGGCAATAAGGCGCTGGGCTGACCACCACAGGCAGTCCATGCGCCATGGCCTCTAACACCACGATGGGAAAAACGTCTTCCAAGGTGGCGTGAACAAACACATCACAGGCCTGGTAAACCGGGTCCATCTGGGTTTGTTGGCCCAAGAAAACCACCCTGTGTTGAAGACCCAGTTGATTGGCTTTTGATTGCCACTCAGGGATTTGGGAGGTATCCCCCACGACCGCCAAGGACATGCCTTCGGGCAACAAAACCATGGCTTGGAGCAATGCGGTCAAACCTTTTTTGCCGTAGTCGTGTCCCACCATCAGCAACCATTGACCAGAGCCAGTCAAGCCCAGTTGTTGACGAGCAGCTTGCTTGGCCAGGAGGGTATCTGTTGCGCTCAATGGCTTGGGCATGGCCACCCCTGGCGTTATCACCTGTACGTGGGTTTGTGGCAAGTCAAAGCATTCGATGTAGAGGTCTTTCAATAATGCCGAGGCCGCGATCAACAAACGGTTTGATGCATATCGCACACGGGCACGCTCGACCGCCAACCAAGCCATCAAACGCGGGCTGGTGGCCACCTTGAGGCTAGTGAGCCACCACGACACGCCTTGTTTGCCATGGAACAGGTTGTAAGTGACCGGTTTAACGTGGAAGGTCTGCACATTGCCGTGGAACACGTTTTCATGCGAGTGAACGATGTCAAAACCGCGACGGGTGTGAAGGAATGTCCATGCGCTGTAAATGAGCATGACCACCCAGCGTGGCTTTTGCATGGACAAACCCATGACATGTGTCTGGATGCTGGGATGCGAATTGCTGTGTGACTGGCAGTAAACATGTACCTCGTGCTCATCGGCCAATTGCTCAGCAAGCGAGACTGCATAGTTTTCAGCGCCACCTTTGTGACGAGAAAAATGACGGGACAAAACCGCGATACGCAGTCGTTTGTCAGGCTGCAGTGCCATGGGGAATGTGTTTGTTTTCGTAACTGGTCAGTACTTTCAGCAAGAACTGAGGCCAATAGGTAGAACGAACGATGGGTATGCGGCGCAAGGTCAACAGGTCTGCCCCATTCAACACTTGGCCTCGTTCGGTGGTTGTGGCGGCGATGTAGCCCGCTTGAGCGACCATCTCCACATGTCGCTGGTCGTGAATGCCAAACGGATAGCAAAATTGATCCACCTTTTGCCCCAACACATCTTCGAGATCAAGGCGGGAATGTTGGATTTCGTCTTGCATGGCTGCATCCTCCCCCTCAACCAAATTGACGTGGTGACGGGTATGCGCTCCAATTTCCAAGCCTGCTTGTGTCCAAGCCTGGATGTGCCCTGCATCCATTAAGGCTGCAGGCTCAATCCCGATGCCATGGTCCCACACATTGCTTTTGCCCAACAATTGACTCACCACATAACACGTCGCTGTGAAGCCATGGTCGAGCAATGCAGGCATGGCTTGATCATGGTTGTTCAGATACCCGTCATCTAAGGTGATGCCCACCACTTTTCCTTGCTTTTCCCCACGCAAATAGGGCATCAAATCGCGCATGGACAAGCCCTGGTAGCCGAATATCTTCAACATTCGCATTTGATTTCGAAAACGTTTGGCTGGAACATACAGGCTGCGAAAAGGCGCACCTTTGGGCGGTGCATCTGCGATCTGATGGTAGGTCAGGATCGGGATGGGTTGTCGGTTGTAGGTTTGGGTTTCTTTGGACATGGTGTTCACAAAAGCACAATGCTGAATTGTTCGGGGCCCATACCAAATTCAGCCTGCAAAGAAACAGGTTTACCAATGAAATCACTCAAACCAGCCAAATGCAGGCTCTCTTCTTCTTGCAACAAATCCACCACTGCAGGTGCAGCCAAGACCCGGAATTCCTTGGGACTGAACTGTCGCGCTTCTCGCAAAATTTCGCGCAGGATGTTGTAGGCCACACTGCGTGCTGTGTTGACCAAGCCCTTGCCTTGGCAGTGGGCGCAAGGCTCGCATAACAACTGTGCCAATGATTCGCGGGTACGCTTGCGGGTAAGTTCTACCAAACCCAGGGCAGAAAACCCACTCACCGTTGTCTTGACCCGGTCCTTGGCCAGCTGCTTGCGAAACTCACTCAACACGTCTTCGCTGTGATCAGTTCGCTGCATGTCGATGAAATCCACAATGATCACACCGCCCAGGTTGCGCAACCGGAGTTGCCTTGCAATGGCGCCCGCAGCTTCCAAATTGGTTTTGAAGATCGTATCGTCAAAATTTTTGACGCCCACAAAACCACCTGTGTTCACATCCACCGTGGTCAGCGCCTCGGTTTGGTCAATGATCAGATAGCCGCCGGACTTGAGCATGACTTTGCGTCCCAGGGCCAGTTGGATTTCATCATCCACATTGAACAAATCGAAAATGGGACGCTCACCTTTGTAATGGGATAACTTGTCGGCGGCAGAGGGCATGAACACTTTGCCGAAATTTTTCAGCAGGCCAAATTGCTCGTTCGAATCCAAACGTATGCTTTGCGTGCTGTCCAACACCATGTCACGCAGGACTCTTTGCAGCAAATTCAAATCTTGGTGCAACAAAGATTTGGGCGGCAACACCGTGCTGGCGGATTTGATCTTGGCCCAGGTTTTACGCAGATAAGCGATGTCATCAGCCAACTCAGCGTCACTTGCATCTTCTCCGTTGGTGCGCAAAATGAAGCCGCCTTTGTCTTCCCCCTGATGCGCCAGACTCACCAAGCGTTGCCTCAGTGCATCTCTTTGTTCTTGCGGGATTTTTTGTGACACCCCAATATGGTTGTCTTGGGGCAAAAAAACCAGTAAACGCCCTGCAATGCTGATTTGCGTTGACAAGCGCGCACCTTTGCTGCCGATCGGATCTTTGATCACCTGCACCAACAGGGACTGACCTTCAAACACCTGCTTTTCGATCGGCAGCACTGGGCTTGGGCTGTCAGTTTCGTTGGGACGGGCTGGCCCGCCATTGAACACATCTGCCACATGCAAGAAAGCCGAGCGTTCCATGCCGATGTCAATGAAGGCAGATTGCATGCCCGGCAACACACGGGCCACACGCCCCATGTAGACATTCCCGACCAAGCCACGTTCCAGTGTTCGTTCGATGTGGATTTCTTGGACCGCACCGTTCTCAATCACCGCAACGCGGGTTTCCTGGGGTGACCAGTTGATCAACATATCGTGCTGCATGTTTAGACCTCGGTGATTTTGTGAAGCAGCTTGGCGGTTTCAAACAGGGGCAAACCCATGATGCCAGAGTAACTGCCTTGGATGCTTTGCACAAATGTACTGGCATGACCCTGTATGGCGTAAGCACCCGCTTTGCCCATGGGTTCGCCTGAATCCACATAGGCTTGGATTTGCAAATGGGTCAACGGCGCAAACCGCACTTTGGAGCGACTCAAGGCCCGGTGGGTGCGACGACCGTTGGAAAGAGCGATTGCAGTCAAGACCCAATGGGTTTGACCTGACAGTCGTTGCAACATGGCGTCTGCGTCTTGGGCATCTTTGGGTTTACCCAATATTGCATCATCTAACACCACCGTGGTATCGGCACACAAAATCGGGTGCACAGCACGCTTGGATGCTTTGAGTTGTTCTTTGGCTGCCTGCAGTTTGAGCAAAGTCACTCGTTGAACATAGGCCCTTGCAGTCTCCCCAGGCAAAACGGATTCCAGCTCTTCTGCCAGCTGGTTGTCAACCGGCAGCAAGACTTCGAAGGGGACACCAATTTGAGTCAACAACTGCTGCCGACGTGGACTTTGGGAAGCCAGGTAAATCAGGGGGAAATTCATTCGCGGTGGTAGGGATGGTTGGTCATCAAGGACCATGCTCGGTAGAGTTGCTCGATCAGGACCACCCGCACCATGGCGTGCGGCAAAGTCATGTCAGAGAGACTGATCAGGTCATTGCCGTTTTCACGAATGGCAGGATCAAACCCATCTGGCCCGCCAATGATCAGTGCCACATCCTGTGCTTGGGCTTGCCAATCCAACCAGCGCTGGGACAGGGCTTTGGTGGTCAAGCGTTTGCCTTTTTCATCCAACCAAATCCGGTGGCAATCTTTGGGAATGGCAGTATCGATGCGGTTGAGTTCAGCAGCCCATATTTGTGCAATGGTCCGAGACCCTCTGGGCTCGGTTTTCACGGTTTTCAAGCCAACCTTGACATCGGCTGGAAATCGCTTTGCATAGTCGTCCCATGCAGCTTGTGCCCAGTCGGGCACACGTTGTCCGACCGCGACCACCCACAGCTTCATGCCTTGACGCGAGGGGACTTTTTGGCCGTGGTTTTAGCCACCGACACTTTTTTGGTGGGGGTTTTTTGGGTGGCTTTGCCTTTGGGTTCAGGTGGTGGGATCACTTTGACTGGCATGGGGGGCTTGGCTGAGCCAAGTTTCAAGCGCACGGGCTTGTCACCCCAAATTTCTTCAAGGTGGTAGTACTGGCGAATCGACGGTTGCATGATGTGCACCACCACCGCGCCGCAATCGACAATGATCCATTCGCCGTTTTCCTCACCTTCGATACGTGGCTTGCCAAAGCCGGCATCACGTACCTCGTCGCGCACGCTGGCAGCCAAGGCCTTGGTTTGGCGGTTAGAGGTGCCGCTGGCAATGATGACCCGTTCAAACAAGGCCGACAGATGCTCGGTGTTAAAGGCCTGTATGTCCTGCGCCTTGATGTCTTCCAAACTGTCAATCACCACGCGTTGCAGTTTTTGAACGTCTTTTTTCTCAGAGGCTTCGGTCATGTTGGTCCGTGTACAGGTGGTGGTGTTGAATGTATTGAATGACTGCGGGGCTCAGCGCATCGTCTAGAGGCGCGCCCTTGGCACAACGCGATCGAATATCGGTGGCACTCAAGGGCAACAAAGGCAGACGCAAATGCACACAGCGCGTCTGGACAAGATTGTGCCACTCATGGGGTGCCGAGCCTGCCTGCTGCTCTAAGGGCCGATCAGCCACGGCCAATTGCGCCCATTGGGCAATCTCTGTCCAGCGGTGCCAAGTGGTGAAGTTGGCAGCCTGATCCGCACCCATGACAACAAAAAAAGAGGCTTGCGGAAAACGGCTTCGCAGCTCGGCCAAGCTGTCCACGGTGTAACTGGGCCCAGTGCGTTGCAGCTCAAGCGGGTCAACTTGTGCATGTGCCAGATCCGCAAAAGCCAACTGGGTCATGGCCAAGCGGTGATTGGCTGCGCTCAAACCTCGGGGTTTGTGCCAAGCGTCACCCGTGGGCAACACATGCAAAGCATCGAGCTGGAGTTGGTCAATGGCGGCCTTAGCCAGCGCCCGATGGGCCAAATGGGGGGGGTCAAATGCACCGCCGAACAGGCCGATGCGTTTGGTTTTTGAACGCTGGTTCAGACCCAATTTCTCCCTTGGAGATAGTACGAAGTGAGTTGGTCTTCAGGGGAGCCAGGCTCGGGTTGGTGCTGGTAGGACCAACTCACCAGAGAGGGCATGGACAGCAAAATCGATTCGGTTCGACCACCGGACTGCAGCCCAAAATGGGTTCCGCGGTCCCACACCAGGTTGAACTCCACGTAACGGCCCCGGCGGTACAACTGGTGTTGTCGCTCTCGCTCACCATAGGGCATGTCTTTGCGTTTTTCAACCAAGGGCACATAGGCTGGCAAAAGATGGTCTCCCACGCTCTTCATCAGGGTAAAGCTTTGCTCAAAGCCCAACTCAGAGAAGTCATCGTAAAAAATGCCGCCAATGCCACGTGGTTCATTGCGATGCTTCAAAAAGAAATACTCATCACACCAGGTTTTGAAGCGAGGGTAAAGGCCTTCTCCAAATGGTTGCAAAGCTTGCTTGCAGGTTTGATGGAAGTGCACCGCGTCTTCATCAAAACCGTAATAAGGCGTGAGGTCCATGCCGCCACCAAACCAGGCCACGGGCTCTGCATTGACCGGTTTGGCCAACAGGGCGCGGACATTCATGTGCACCGTGGGCACATAGGGGTTGCGCGGATGAAAAACCAAAGACACACCCATGGCCTCGAAGGCGCTACCATTGAGTTCGGGCCGGTGTTGCGTGGCCGAAGGAGGCAGCTTGGGGCCCGTGACATGCGAGAAACCGCAACCTGCTCGCTCGAATACCTTGCCCTGCTCCATGATTTTGGTGATGCCATTGCCTTGCAATGTCTCACCTGGTGGCTTCTCCCACGCATCGGCAATGAACCGACCACCACCATCGAGTTTTTCAAGCGCATCGGTGATACGGCTTTGCAAATCCAGGAGGTAAATGCGTACAGCTTCAAAGGCGGGGTTCATTCAAGTCTCCACAACTGAAATACAAGCAGGCATCAGCGTCGAATCGCAAGATGACCAATGTCGCGTCGGAACTGCATGCCATCAAAATGGATTTTGTCCACCACCTCGTAGGCATGGACTTGGGCCTGTCGCACCGTGTCACCCAGAGCCGTCACGCACAGGACCCGTCCACCGCTGGTGTGTATCTGATCGCCGTTGCTTTGGGTGGCGGCATGAAACACCATGACATCGGCTTGATCAAGTGGCAAACCTTGGATCGCATCTCCTCGCCGAGGCGTGGCCGGGTAGTTGGCGGCAGCCAGTACCACGCCCAACGCGAAGCGTCTGTCCCAGGTCAATTCAACAGACGCCAACGTGGCTGGTTGACTGTCGGTCGCAGCCAGCAAAGCATCGACCAAATCGCTTTTGAGGCGCATCACAATCGGCTGGGTTTCGGGGTCACCCATGCGGCAATTGAACTCCAGCACCTTGAGCTGTCCGTCGGGGCTGATCATCAAGCCAGCGTATAAAAAACCGCTGTAAGGAATGCCATCGGCCTGCATGCCTTTCAAGGTGGGTTGGATGACTTCGCGCATGACCCTGGCATGGATCTCGGGGGTAACCACCGGTGCAGGTGAATACGCGCCCATGCCACCGGTGTTGGGACCCAGGTCGCCATCTTGCAATCGCTTGTGGTCTTGGGAAGTGGCCAATGGAACGGCCACCAAACCATGTGCAATCACCATGAATGAAGCTTCTTCACCCGCCAAAAATTCTTCGATGACCACCCGCGCTTTGCCCGCGTTGTGCTGCACGCCCAAGGTGTTGTCCAGCAGCATGTTGTCGATTGCGTCATGCGCCTCTTGAACCGTGGTCGCCACCACCACGCCTTTGCCTGCGGCCAAGCCGTCGGCTTTGACGACGATCGGCGCGCCATGAGAATGGACATAGGCACGGGCCAGGGCTGCATCCTCAAACGTGGCGTAGCGCGCGGTGGGGATACCGTGGCGTTCCATGAACGCTTTAGAGAAAGCTTTGGAACTTTCGAGCTGGGCGGCGGCTTGGCTGGGGCCAAAGATACGCAAACCATGCTTGCGAAATTCATCCACCACACCAGCGGCCAAAGGTGCTTCGGGACCAACCACGGTCAAACCGATCTGGTTGTCTTGCGCCCACTGGCGCAATGCAACGATGTCCGTCAATGCGACCGATTGCAGGTATTTATGGCGGGTGATGCCAGCGTTGCCCGGCGCCACATAAACCATTTGCACCTGCGGCGACTGGGTCAGCTTCCAGGCCAAAGCGTGTTCCCGACCGCCCGCGCCAATGACGAGTATTTTCATAAGGCAGCGTTATGAAAAACATCTTGCACATCATCAAGCTCTTCCAGAGCGTCAATGATTTTTTGCATTTTGACCTGGTCATCTTCACTGAGTTCGATGGTGTTCTCAGCACGGTAAGTCACCTCGGCCATGCCAGGGGATAAGCCCGCCTGGTCCAAGGCTGCTTTGACAGCCTCGAAATCGGCTGGTTGGGTCAGCACCTCGATCGCACCCTCGTCGTCGACCAAGACATCCTCTGCGCCAGCTTCTAAAGCCACTTCCATGACTTTGTCCTCGGCTGTGCCAGGCGCCAAAATGAGTTGGCCGCAGTGCTTGAACTGGAAAGACACCGAGCCTTCGGTGCCCATGTTGCCCCCGTGTTTGCTCAATGCATGGCGGACCTCTGCCACAGTGCGCACCTTGTTATCGGTCATGGTGTCGACCATCAGGGCCACGCCGGCAATCCCATAGCCCTCGTAGCGAATCTCTTCGTAATGCACACCTTCGAGATTGCCAGTGGCTTTGTCAATATTGCGCTTGATGGTATCGGCAGGCATGTTGGCCGACTTGGCTTTTTCGACCGCCATGCGCAAACGGGGATTGGTGTCGAAGTCGCCACCGCCCAAGCGGGCTGCCACCATGATTTCTCGGATCACCCGTGTCCAGACCTTGCCGCGTTTTTCATCCTGCCGACCTTTGCGGTGCTGGATATTCGCCCATTTGCTGTGACCCGCCAAAATCAACTCGCTTCTGCTTCTTCTGGTTCGGTGGGCTCGGACTTGGAAGAGCGCGATTCTTTTTTCGGCAAGGGTTGAATGTCCAACAGGACTTCTTCCTTTTCGTCCAGGCTGACCATGAGTCGCCCACCGTCGGTTAAGCGACCGAACAGGAGTTCATCGGCCAAGGCCTTGCGAATCGTGTCTTGGATCAGGCGCTGCATGGGACGCGCACCCATAAGCGGGTCGAAGCCTTTTTTCGCCAGGTGTTTGCGCAAATCATCGGTGAAGGTGACATCGACTTTTTTCTCGGCCAACTGGGTTTCGAGTTGCAACAAAAATTTGTCGACCACGCGCATGATGACGATTTCATCCAGCGGCTTGAAGCTGACCGTGGCGTCCAAGCGGTTGCGAAACTCAGGTGTGAACAAGCGCTTGATGTCGGCCAGTTCGTCACCCGGTTCACGTGCATTGGTAAAGCCAATGGTGGATTTGTTCATGGTCTCAGCACCCGCATTGGTGGTCATGATGATGATCACGTTGCGAAAGTCAGCCTTGCGTCCGTTGTTGTCGGTCAAGGTGCCATGGTCCATCACCTGTAACAAGACGTTGAAAATGTCTGGGTGGGCCTTTTCGATTTCATCGAGCAACAACACCGAGTGCGGCTTTTTGGTGACGGCTTCGGTGAGCAGGCCACCTTGGTCAAAGCCGACATAACCCGGAGGCGCGCCAATCAGCCGGCTGACCGCATGTCGCTCCATGTACTCGGACATGTCAAAACGCAGCAAGTCGATGCCCAAGATGTAAGCAAGTTGTTTGGCGGCTTCGGTTTTGCCCACACCTGTTGGACCGCTGAACAAAAACGCACCGATCGGTTTGTCCGATTTGCCCAAACCAGAGCGGGCCATCTTGACTGCTGACGCCAACACTTCCAGGGCTTTGTCTTGGCCGAAGACCACGCTCTTCAAATCGCGCTCCAGGGTCTGCAACTTGCCGCGGTCGTCGTTGGACACGCTGGCGGGCGGGATACGGGCGATTTTGGCAACGATGTCTTCAATTTCGCTTTTGCTGATGGTTTTCTTGCGCTTGGAGGCAGGCAAGATGCGTTGAGCCGCGCCTGCTTCGTCAATCACGTCAATCGCCTTGTCAGGCAAGTGGCGGTCGTTGATGTATTTGGCGCTCAATTCGGCCGCGGCTTGCAATGCAGCCACGGCGTACTTGACGCTGTGGTGTTCCTCGAAACGGGATTTCAAACCTTTGAGGATGTCGACCGTCTGCTCAATCGTGGGCTCGACCACATCGACCTTTTGGAAGCGGCGACTCAAAGCAGCATCCTTTTCAAAAATACCTCGGTACTCGCTGAAAGTGGTGGCTCCGATGCACTTGAGTTGGCCGCTGGAGAGTGCGGGCTTGAGTAAATTGGACGCGTCCAAGGTGCCGCCGGAGGCTGCGCCTGCGCCAATCAGGGTGTGGATTTCGTCAATGAACAAAACGCCATTGGGCTTGTCTTTGAGCGACTTCAAAACGCCTTTGAGACGTTGTTCAAAGTCGCCGCGGTATTTGGTGCCCGCCAACAAAGCCCCCATGTCGAGGGAATAAACCACCGCTTCGGCCAAAATTTCAGGCACGTCTTTTTGTGTGATGCGCCATGCCAAGCCTTCGGCGATGGCTGTTTTTCCCACGCCCGCCTCACCAACCAACAAGGGGTTGTTTTTGCGGCGGCGGCAGAGGATTTGAATGGTGCGCTCGACCTCGTATTCGCGGCCGATCAACGGGTCGATCTTGCCGTCTTTGGCGAGTTGATTGAGGTTCTGGGTGAACTGCTCCAGGGGCGAGGCTTTTTCTGATTTTTCGCTCAGCTCTTCGGATTCAGGAGCAGCTGATTCGTTGCTTTTGGAAGGTTCTGGGGGATCGCTTTTTTTGATGCCATGGGCGATGAAATTGACCACATCCAAGCGAGTCACGCCTTGCTGGTGTAGGTAGTACACCGCATGCGAGTCTTTTTCACCAAAAATAGCCACCAGTACGTTGGCCCCCGTGACTTCTTTTTTCCCATTGCCTGTGGACTGCACATGCATGATGGCGCGTTGAATCACACGCTGAAAGCCAAGGGTGGGCTGGGTATCCACCTCATCGCTGCCTGCCACCTGGGGCGTGTTGTCTTTGATGAAATTGGAAAGTGACTTTCGCAAATCATCGATATTGGCGGAGCAGGCGCGCAGCACCTCTGCTGCACTTGGGTTGTCAAGCAATGCCAGCAACAAATGTTCAACAGTGATGAACTCGTGACGCTGCTGCCTAGCCTCTACAAAGGCCATGTGTAAGCTGACTTCTAGTTCCTGGGCAATCATGATTTCTTCCTTGGGGCGTTTTTGGGATCAACTGTATATGGAAACATGCTTCAATTATTCAACCGGTTCGCTCAAACATTGCAGCGGATGACCGGCTTGGTGGGCGGCGTCTTGAACCTGGTCGACCTTGGTGGCAGCCACATCCTTGGAATAAACCCCGCAAACACCTTTGCCGTCCAGGTGGATTTTCAACATGATCTGGGTGGCAGCCTCCCGGTCCTTGCTGAAAAACTCCTGCAACACCCTGACCACGAACTCCATCGGGGTGAAATCATCGTTCAACATGACCACCTGGTGCATCTGCGGGGGCTGTGTGCGTTGGGCTCTGCGCTCTAGAACGACCGAATCGCCGTCCGAGGTGGGTGGCGTTGGGACTGCGGGGGTGGGTGTTGTGCTGGCCATGAGCAGATTCTATCGAGGACGTCTTGCCACAAGGCTTGGACGGTGATCGGCTGGGTGCGGCTGTGGTCAATGGCTTCTAAAATAGTATTTTACAACCGAATAAATATCTTATTTAATTCATTAAATCGTATTTAATTATAATTTAAGTATTCAAAAAAAACACACAGGAGAAACTGCAATGGCATTTGGAATTGTGAAATGGTTTAACAATCACAAGGGTTTTGGGTTCATCCAATCCTTAGAAATCGAGCATGACGTGTTCGCCCATTTCAGCGAGGTTGAGATGACTGGCTTCAAAACACTGCAGCAGGGGGCAAGCGTTGTTTTCGAATTGGAGCAAGGCCCAAGGGGTTGGATGGCTAAAAATATTCGGGTCATTGCAGCCCCCGCTATCGTGAAAGAAGTCAGCGAGCCCAACAACACAAAAGGTTCTCGACTGAGAACCCCCCAATTTCGAGCCAATTTGATCGCCCAAAGCGCATGAAGCGCTTTGTTGGCATCACATGTGTTCGATCATCACCTGACCAAAGCCAGAGCAGCTGACTTGTGTTGCGCCTTCCATCAAGCGGGCAAAGTCGTAGGTGACTTTTCGGCTCAAGATGGCTTTTTCCATCGATGAAATGATCAAGTCAGCGGCTTCTTTCCAGCCCATGTGGCGCAGCATCATTTCAGCCGACAAAATCTCTGATCCGGGGTTCACATAGTCTTTGCCCGCGTATTTGGGAGCGGTGCCATGTGTGGCCTCGAAGCAAGCCACCGAGTCAGACAGGTTGGCGCCCGGTGCGATGCCAATGCCACCGACTTGCGCAGCCAGGGCATCGGATACGTAATCGCCATTGAGGTTCAAGGTGGCAATCACGCTGTACTCGGCGGGGCGCAACAAAATTTGTTGCAAAAAAGCATCGGCAATGCTGTCTTTGACGATGATTTCTTTTCCGGTCACTGGGTTGTTGAATTTGCACCATGGGCCGCCGTCAATCAGTTGCCCGCCAAACTCTTTTTGAGCCAGTGCGTATGCCCAATCACGGAAACCACCTTCGGTGTATTTCATGATGTTGCCTTTGTGCACGATGGTCACATTGGGTTTGTCGTTGTCAATCGCGTACTGAATCGCTTTGCGAACCAATCGCTCGGTGCCTTCGCGGGAGACGGGCTTGATGCCAATGCCGGAGGTGTTGGGAAAACGGATTTTGGTGACACCCATTTCATCGATCAGGAACTTGATCAGCTTTTTGGCTTTGTCGCTCTCGGCTTCGTATTCGATACCGGCGTAAATGTCTTCTGAATTTTCACGGAAGATCACCATATTGGTTTTCTCGGGCTCTTTCAAGGGAGACGGCACGCCCTTGAAATACTGCACTGGGCGCAAACAGACATACAAGTCCAGCTCTTGGCGCAGTGCCACGTTCAAGGAGCGGATACCCCCACCGACCGGGGTGGTCAGGGGACCCTTGATGGACACCACATATTCTTTCAATGCAGCCAAGGTTTCCTCGGGCAACCAGACATCGGGGCCGTAAATTTGGGTGGATTTTTCACCCGCATACACTTCCATCCAGTGGATTTGTCGCTTGCCACCATAGGCCTTTGCCACTGCTGCATCGACCACTTTCAACATCACCGGGGTGATGTCCATGCCAGTACCGTCACCTTCGATGTAAGGAATGATGGGCTGATCAGGTACGTTCAACGACAGGTCTTGGTTGACGACGATTTTTTCGCCCTGGGCGGGCACCTTGATATGCTGGTACAAGTGGCGTTCTCCTGGAAGTAAACACACGGGATGAGCCTCTTTTGGAGCCTCCCGTTTAAAATCATTCTAACCATCGACCCTGACCCAAACATGACCCGAATCATCCAAGTGCTGGTGTTTTTTCTGTCTGCTGCCAGCATGGCCTGGTCACAGCAAGCACAGACAAACCTGCCCCGTGTGATTTTGCAAGCCGGTATGCACCAGTTAGACCTGCAAGTCGCAGCCAACCCCCAGCAACGGGAAACAGGTTTGATGCACCGCCCATCCATGCCGGCCCATGAGGGCATGATTTTCATTTTTGAACAAGCGCAGCAACAGTGCTTTTGGATGAAAAACACCCTGCTGCCTCTGACTGCCGCATTCATTGCCGACGATGGGGTGATTGTCAATTTGGTCGACATGCAGCCCCATTCCACGCAGTCTCATTGCTCAGACAAACCCGTTCGGTTTGTGCTGGAGATGAACCAAGGCTGGTTTGCCAAGCGCAACATCCGCAAGGGTTATCGGCTCAAAGGACCCTTGTTTTCTGCTTCGACCAGCCCGCCTTGAACTTGCGTTGGCGCGGTGGAGGTCACCAGCAAAGTTGCTTGGCCGTCTGCCAATTGGGCAAGGACCGATTGACCTGCTGTCAATTCGTGAACCGAGCCCAAAGCAAGTCCATGTTGGTTTTGCAGCCATGCATAGCCCCTTTTGAGGACCAGCGCAGGGTCCATGGAGCCAAGCAAACACTGAAACTTATCCAAACGGTGCTTTAAGCTCGCGGGAACATCCTTAACCGCTCGTTGAAAAAGGGGTTGCAACGGTTGAAGGGCCAATTGCTGGCGGTTGAGGCAGTGAGCCACGCCACGCCCAAGACGGTTTGCAAGTGTGCTGCACAGGCTTTGTTGTTGATGCAACCAACCCGAGGGGCGACCCATGTGTCGCTCCGCCCGGTCCAAAGCCTGCTCGGCTTGGTCCAGCCGCCAATGAACCCGTTGGGTCATGGGCTCTTGCAGGCGGCGCAAGACCAACAGTTCGCTGGCCTGGTCGTTGGCACAAAGCTCAGCGGCTGCGGTTGGTGTCGGCGCGCGCATGTCCGCACAAAAATCCGCGATGGTGAAGTCAGTTTCATGCCCGACACCGCTGACCACGGGGACTTTGCAAGCGACCACCGCACGCGCCAAACCTTCGTCGTTGAATGCCCACAGGTCTTCGATCGCACCGCCGCCCCTGACCAACAAAATCACATTCACCTCGGGTAAGGCTTGCAGGGCATGCAAAGCCGATATCAATTGAGCAGGTGCTTCAGGCCCCTGGACCAAACTGGGTGCGATCCAAACCGGGATGTGCGGTACGCGCCGCTGCAAGGCGGTCACCACGTCATGCAGAGCAGCCGCTCCCAAAGAAGTCACCACACCAATGGCCTGGGGTCGCAAAGGTACCGAGCGTTTGCGCGCCTGTTCAAATAAGCCCTCTGCTTCCAATTTGGCTTTGAGACGCAAAAAGGCTTCATGCAATTGTCCCGCTCCAGCCGGTCGCATGACTTCGACCACCAACTGCAACTCACCCCGGGGCTCGTACAAACCCACTCGACCCTGCACTTCCACCAAATCACCCTCGCGCGGAAGAAAGTTCAGGAATTCAGCCGAGCGACGGAACATGGCGCAACGCATCTGTCCTTGATCGTCTTTCAAAGCAAAGTAACAGTGGCCACTGGCGGCTTTGGTAAAGCCAGTGATCTCACCCTTGACCGAGACCGGGTTAAAGCGAGACTTGAGGCTGTCGCTGATGGCATGGCACAGGCCACTGACAGTCCAGACGCGGTTGCTCAAACTGGGCGAAGGAGGGGTGGGCATGTAATGGGACAAGGGGGCGTGAGCATGGAGGGCAAACAAGCTGGGCCATAATCAAGGCCCAAACACGTGGGAGAACGCTTTTGCTAGGGATCATACAAGCCGCCGGCTGGCCGATATGGCCGCTTTTAGCCTGTTCCGTCATCGCTTTGGCCATGATTCTCGAACGGTTCTACAGTCTTCGCCAGCAACGTGTTGTGCCAGACAAACTGCTCGATGAAGTGCTGAGCCTCACGCAAAAAACCTTGCCCACGTCTGAATCCATTGAACAGATGAAAAAACACTCGGCCTTGGGTGAAGTTTTGGGCACCGGCTTGCATGCCATGCAACAAAACCCCTTGTGCTCCGAAAGCGATTTCCGCGCTCAACTGGAAGCGGCTGGTCGCCGTGTCGGTGTCAAACTCGAAAAATACCTAAGCGCCTTGGGTTCGATTGCATCAGCTGCCCCCCTGTTGGGTTTGTTTGGCACCGTGGTGGGCATGATTGAAATTTTCGGCGCACAGGCCCCAGGGTCTGGCAATCCCGCACAACTGGCCCATGGTATTTCGGTGGCCTTGTACAACACCGCATTCGGTTTGGTCATCGCCATTCCAAGTTTGGTGGCTTGGCGATATTTCAAAAACCAAGTCGACCATTTTGTGCTCGAACTCGAAATCGACAGCGAACGTTTTGCACGCCATTTTTTCCCTGGCCGCACTGGCAAATGAGCATGAAGTTCGGTCGCTCACGCCCCTTAGAGCCAGAGATCAATCTGATCCCTTTCATCGACGTGCTTTTGGTGGTGCTCATCTTTTTGATGCTCACCACCACCTATGGGCGATTGACTCAACTCGATTTGCGCCTGCCCCAGGCCGACACCACACCGCAACAAGACAAGCCACGCGAAATCCGGGTCAGCATCACCAGCGATGGTCAGTACATGGTTCAAAAAACCGCCCTCTCTGGCAACGACCTGGGCAGCATTGCACAGGCCCTGGTCCAGGCTGCCAAAGAGACATCTGAACCTTTGGTGGTGATTTCCGCAGATGCCCGGGCCAGCCACCAAGCGGTGATGCTGGTACTCGAGGCCGCGCAAAACGCTGGCTTGCAGCAAATCACCTTTTCAGCGCAGGCCAGAAGCACTATCTCTGCCCCCTGACGGATGCAAGACGCAGCCACTTTGTTGCGCACAGCCTGGCTCAACCGCAAGCTGTTGGCCTGTTTGCTTTGGCCGATCAGCCTCTTGGGGCATCTGTGGCTTTTACTGTCTGCGCTGAGCGACCGTTTGGGGCTGCGCCAAGCCATTCGCCTGCCCGTCCCGGTTTGGGTGGTTGGCAATGTGCTCGTCGGCGGAACCGGCAAAACCCCGATGGTGATTCATCTGGTCACCCGCTTACACCAGTTGGGCTTCAAGGTGGGTGTGATTGCCCGCGCGGTGGGTTCATCCGAACAGGGTATTCAAGAAGTACACACCCAAAGCGATCCCAACCAGGTGGGGGATGAAGCCCTGCTGATCAAGCACCGTCACCATTGCCCGGTGTTCGTCGGCCGCGCCAGAGGATTGGCAGCCCAGGCCCTGTTGCAGGCCTACCCTGATACCCAAATCATCATCAGCGATGATGGCTTGCAACACCACGCCTTGCACCATGACCTGGCTTTGTGTGTTTTTGATGACAGGGGCTTGGGCAATGGCTGGCTGCTGCCTGCAGGCCCTTTGCGTGAATCCTGGCCACGCGCGACCCGCGGTGCGGTGCAATTTCTGGTTCACACAGGCGCACATGCTTTTGAAAACAGTTTCCATGCACAGCGACAACTGAGCAGCTTTGCCGTCAATGGCTTGGGTGAGACGCGGCCACTTTCTGCTTGGCAGGGACAAGCTGTCCAAGCTTTGGCAGCGATCGCCCAACCCGAGGTTTTTTTTGAAAACCTGCGGGAAGCCGGTTTGTCATTGGCCGCCACCCACCCGTTGCCAGACCACGCGCCTTTGCGTGCATGGCGGCCTGAACGCAACGTGGATCTGCTGTGCACCGAAAAAGACGCTGTCAAGCTGTGGCCACACCATCCACAAGCCTGGGCGGTGCCGCTGGAATGCCACTTGCCTGAAACACTTTGGGCGCTGCTGCTGCCGCACGCCCAAGCACTATCATCGCCCCATGGACAAAAAACTGCTTGAACTCTTGGTCTGCCCAGTCACCAAAGGCCCGCTGACCTACCACCCTGACAAAGCCGAACTGGTGTCACGCAGTGCCCGTTTGGCCTATCCCATCCGTGACGGCATCCCCGTCATGCTGGAAGTCGAGGCCCGCACCCTGACCGACGAGGAACTGGAAGCCTGAATGGGCAAAACCCCTTTCGTGGTGCTGATCCCAGCACGCCTGGCCTCCAGTCGACTGCCCAACAAACCCTTGGCTGACTTGGCTGGCTTACCGATGGTCGTCAGGGTCGCGATGCAGGCCCGTCAATCGCAGGCACAGCAGGTGGTGGTTGCTGCCGATGACGAAGCCATCGTCCAAGCATGCAAGCAGCATGGCATTGAAGCTTTGCTCACCCGCACAGACCACCTGAGTGGCAGCGATCGCTTGGCCGAGGCCGCTGGCTTGCTCGGCTTGCCAGATGACGCCTTGGTCGTCAATGTGCAAGGCGACGAACCCCTGATCGAGCCCAGCTTGATCGACGCGGTGGCGCGATTACTCAGCTGCCAACCCGGTTGCAGCATGAGCACCTTGGCGCATCCTGTTCAAACAGAAACCGAATGGCTCAGTCCGCATGTGGTGAAAGTGGTGCTCGATGCCCAGTCCCGTGCAAGCTATTTCAGCCGAGCCAGCATCCCTTTTTGGCGCGATGGCACGCACAACGAACTGCCGCCTTACCAGGTTTGGCGACATGTGGGCTTGTACGCCTACCGGGTGGGTTTTTTGAAAGCTTTTCCCCAAATGTCGCCAGCGCCTACCGAACAGGCTGAATCGCTGGAGCAACTTCGCGCCCTGTGGCATGGGCACTCGATTGCGGTACATGTCTCGGACCAGGTCAGTGCCGCCGGCGTAGACACACCCGAGGATTTGGCGCGGGTGCGCTCGCTTTTGCACACCCTGTCTGAGTGATAACTGCCGCAAGGACCATGCTATTCTCTGATCTGTTGCTAATGTAGACCCCGTCAAAATGGGGCTTGAACCACCAAGGACGACAATGAAACTGATTCTGTTGGGCGCACCAGGCGCTGGCAAAGGCACACA
Source organism: Bordetella parapertussis (assembly GCA_945873925.1). Classification (GTDB taxonomy): domain Bacteria; phylum Pseudomonadota; class Gammaproteobacteria; order Burkholderiales; family Burkholderiaceae_C; genus Limnohabitans. The sequence continues at coordinate 11,555 of CAMCES010000007.1, read as the reverse complement.
AGCCACTTTCATTTGCCAGGCATACGGCATCCCCCAAATCTCCACCGGCGACATGCTGCGCGCTGCGGTCAAAGCAGGTACTGAGATGGGTTTGGCGGCCAAGAAAATCATGGACAGCGGCAGCTTGGTGGGTGACGACATCATCATTGGTCTGGTCAAAGAACGCATCACCCACGCCGATTGCGCCAAAGGCTTTTTATTTGACGGTTTTCCCCGCACCCTTCCCCAGGCAGATGCCTTGAAACAAGCGGGTGTCCAACTCGACTGCGTGCTTGAAATCAATGTCCCTTTTGAATCGATCATTGAGCGCATGAGTGGCCGCCGCGCCCATGTGGCCAGCGGCCGCACCTACCACGTCAAATTCAACCCACCCAAGATTGAAGGCATTGACGATGTCACCGGCGAGCCGCTGATTCAGCGTGACGATGACAAAGAGGAAACCGTGAAGAAACGCTTGGAGGTCTACAGCGCCCAAACCCGCCCTTTGGTGGATTACTACACGCAATGGGCCAAAGTTGACCCGGCCAACGCCCCGAAATACCTCGCCATCAATGGGCAAGGCAGCGTGGAAGACATCAAGTCTCGCGCCATGGCCGCCCTGAACGCTTAGGCTTTTTCATCCTCAGCCATCAGGGCCAAGGCCAAGGCCACACGGGCTTTGGCGGGGCTGAGCGAGATCGGCTCGCCCCAGGTTGTAGGTTGATGAAATACCGCTTCTCCCCAGGCGGTCCGACTGCAAACCCACACCTTGATACCGGCTGTCTGCGCTTTGGCCAACGCGTCTTCCATGCCAACGCTGGCCGTTCCCGAACCCGTGGCGGCGAGCACCAATCCGCGCAGGGGCGCTAAAGCATCTGCGCTGTGGGCCAGCAAGGCGTGAACGATCTCCCCGGCGCTGTCTGCATGGTTGGTCACCCATTCCACGCGCGGCCAAGCTGGGTTGGCTAACAGGTAGTTCAGGGATGGCAAGGCTGCGGGCTGGTTGTGGGTCTGCGCTGTGGGCTGTTTTGTTGCTGGTCGCCAGACACCTTGCACCACCGCGCCCCATGCCCCGCTGGGTCCACTGGAAAACGCATCAGCCTGATCTGTCCTGATTTTTTGCAGGTGCACGGGGTCATGCACCTGACCGGCACACACCACACTCACCGCAGGGATACCAGTTGATTGACCCAAGGCCAAGGCGTCTCGTAAATTGAACGGGCCATCAGCGTCTGGGGCATTGGCAGGTCTCATGGCGCAGGTCAGCACCAATGGCTTTGCCCATGGTCCCAAGGCATGCAGCAAATAAGCCGTTTCCTCCAGCGTGTCGGTGCCATGGGTGACAACCACCGCTTGAATCTCAGGTCGTTCACAAGCAGTTGACAGCGCTTTCAACAGGTCTGTCCACACCCGTGGCCCCATGTCCTTGCTGTCAATTTGAGCAACATCGCGCCATTCCACATCGGCATTGACAAGCCCTGATCGACTCAAAATGTCAGTAATGCCTAACAGAGAAGCCTTGTAATCACTTGGGTTTTCTGGGTTTGAAGCCAATCCAGCGATGGTGCCACCCGTACCCAACACCAAGATTTTTGGATGATTTTTTGAATGCATGCTTGCCAAAGCTTTGAAACTGGTTAAAAATACAGTTACTGGATATCCAAACAGCTTTTGTTTGAATCCCAAACCCAACCGATTGTGCAGGAGCCCCATGGAACCCATCAAGCTCACCGTCCGCCAACAACAAATCTTGGACCTGATACAAGCTGCCATCCACAACACGGGGGCACCGCCCACCCGTGCCGAGATCGCCGCCGAACTCGGCTTCAAATCCCCCAACGCAGCCGAGGAACACCTGCAGGCCTTGGCTCGCAAAGGTGTCATCCAACTCGTGAGCGGCACCTCTCGCGGGATTCGGCTCAAGTCACAGTCTATCGAGACTGGCAGCGCCCATTTGTTCAAACAGTTCAGCCTGCCCATGCCTGGTCTCAACCAGCTCATGTTGCCCTTGGTTGGCCGTGTCGCCGCTGGTGCGCCGATCCTGGCCCAAGAGCACATTGAACACACCTACCAAGTTGAGGCATCCATGTTTCAGCAACAACCCGATTTCCTGCTCAAGGTCAAGGGCTTGTCCATGCGAGACATCGGCATCATGGACGGCGACATGCTGGCTGTTAAATCCACCTCAGACGCCCGCAATGGACAAATCGTGGTCGCCCGCTTGGGCGAAGACGTCACCGTCAAACGTTTCCAAAAAACCCCTCATGGCATAGCCCTGCACCCCGAAAACCCAGACTTTGACCCCATCCATGTCCGTGCAGGCGACCCCTTTCAGATAGAAGGTCTGGCCGTTGGCTTGATCCGAAACCAGTTTTAACCCCAGGAGCCCAACATGTCATTTGCCTTCTCCAGCCCCCATGTATTCAAGCGGGTTGATGCCGCTTACCGCCACTTGATGTCCAAGCAAGTCACAGCCAAACCCATCGTTAGCCAAACCCAGCGGCCCCTGCGAGTGGTTCGTTTGGCAGATGACCAACGCCCTTCGAAGCACAGCGCTGGCCGCATGGTGATTTCGGGTCGCATGGCCGATGTGTGTGCCGAGTTGGACCGCTTGATCGCGCTGGAAAATCAGCGCAACATCTACAGCAACTGAGTTTGTTTTTTGGCAGCCAGCAGGCTGTTCATCAGCTCGGCGTTGATCTTGCGGTCGGCCAACACCCTTTGCATATGCTGGTTTTCAGCCATTTTTTGGCTGTAGGCTTTGACTGGCAAACTCACCAGCAAGTCTTCGCCCAACACCAGTTTGCAAGCAGCCACAGCGATCGGCAAGTGAAAAGCAGCAGAGCAATCAGCCAAGGTCATTTGGTCACCGGCCACATAAGGGGAAAACTTAGCCAAACTTGCAAAGGCAGGGATATTTTTGTTCAATTGTTTGCGTACCGATGCCTTGGTGTCTTCAGTCACAGTCCCCCCGAAAAATGCCTGCGGGTAGAGGGCCCTGACCACCAATTCGATATGCAACTCAAGGTAAACAATCAACTCTCGCACCTTGGCGGCCTGAAAAGGGTCGCTGGGCAGCAAGGGATGCTGGGGATACCGGGTCTCGATGTACTCGGCAAGCACCAAAGACTCTGACACACAGCCCTCAGGGGTTTCCAAAAACGGCACCTTACCCAAAGGCGAACGCCCAACCAACTTTGGATGCGTGTTGCCGGTCCACACCAGCTCTTCTTCAAAGTCGATCCCTTTTTCCAGCAGTTGCAGTTTGATTTTGTTGTAGTAATTGCTGGCTGCGAATCCGCACAGTTTGAGCATCATCTTGTCTCCCGGGTTGAACTTGCTTGTGATTTCATTCTGGCACAGGCCCGATACACCCGAGATCACAGTGCGCTGGGACATAATCTTATGGTATGGAACCCAATTTCAAAAAAACAGGCGTGATTGGTGCAGGCGCCATGGGCCAAGGCATTGCGCAAATTGCCGCGCAGGCACTCTCCGATGTCCTGGTTTTTGACCTCATCCCAGGCGCAGCCGAAAAAGCCTGCGCTGCTGTGCAGCTGCAATGGCAAAAGCTGCAAGAAAAGGGCCGTTTAACTTCAGCTCAATTGGCTTCGTACAAACAACACCTGGGCTTTACCGATCATTTGGATGACCTGAGCCAGTCAGCTTTGGTGATTGAAGCGGTGGTGGAGGACTTCAAGGTCAAAAAGGCTTTGTTTGCACAGTTGGAAAACCTGTTGCCCGCCAGCGCAGTCATTGTCAGCAACACCTCATCCCTTTCGATCACAGCGCTGTCTGCCGACATGCAACATCCTGAGCGGTTCGCAGGGTTTCACTTTTTTAACCCCGTGCCCTTGATGAAAGTGGTCGAGGTCGTGGCGGGCTTGGCCACCGCCGAGTCCACTTGTCAACAACTGACGAACATGGCCAAAGCCATGGGTCACCATGCTGTGCGGGCCAAAGACACCCCCGGCTTCATCGTCAACCATGCTGGGCGCGGCTACATCACCGAAGCATTGCGCGTTGTCTCCGAGGGCATCAGCGATTTCGCCACGATTGACCGCATCTTGAAAGACCAGGTCGGCTTCAAGCTGGGGCCGTTTGAACTGATGGACTTGACCGCGCTGGATGTCTCGCAACCTGTGATGGAGTCGATCTACCACCAGTATTTCGAGGAACCACGCTACCGTCCCAACGTGATCACCAGCCAACGCCTGGCGGGTCGATGGTTGGGTCGCAAAACCGGTCAAGGCTTTTACCGGTATGTAGACGGCAAGCCAGAGATGCCGTCTGAGGTAGCGCCCCGTGCCATGGCTATCCTGCCACCTGTGTGGGTGTCTTCGAGGGCAGCCCGCCGAGCCGAATTGCTGCAACTTCTCAAAGACCTGGGTGCCAAGATCGAAACGGGGTCTGCACCCTCCCCCCAGGCTTTGTGTCTGGTGGCGCCTTTGGGTTTTGATGTGACCACCTGCGCCATCGTTGAGCGACTGGACCCGGCACGCACCTTGGGCATCGATTTGCTCATGCCTGACACAGCAACCAGACGAAGGGTGTTGGCCACCAACCCTGCCACCCGCAGCGACATGCGCGATGCCGCCCACGCCTTGTTTGCCAGTGACGGCAAAGCCGTGAGCGTGATCCAAGACAGCGGTGGATTTGTGACGCAAAGGGTGATCGCCCAAATCGTGAACATCGCCAGTGATATTTGCCAACAAGGCATCTGCACACCCCAAGACCTGGACACCGCGGTCACGCTCGGCCTGGCTTACCCCAAAGGTCCACTGGCCCTGGGCGACAGCTTGGGTGCGGACAACCTGCTCGAAGTTCTGTTTAATCTGCAAACCGTTTATGGCGATCCACGATATCGCCCCAGCCCCTGGCTCAGACGCCGTGGCGCTTTGGGCCTGAGCCTGCTGCACACCAACCAATGAAGCCATGACCGCCCAACTCAAAAGCCATAGCCTGGGCCAGACCCTGGTATTGACCCTGTGCAACCCCGAGCACCGCAATGCCCTGGGGCCAGAGATTTACAGCGCAGGCGTCGAAGCACTCAATGTGGCTGAAAGCAACCCGGATGTGCGTAGTGTGGTGCTGACCGGCGAGGGCGCGCATTTCAGCGCTGGCGGCAACCTCAACCGCTTGTTGGCCAACCGTGCACAAGCGCCTGAGTACCAAGCCCAAAGCATCGAGGGTTTGCACCATTGGATCGAGGCGATTCGCACTTTTCCCAAGCCCGTCATCGCCGCCGTCGAGGGCGCGGCAGCCGGCGCAGGGTTTTCATTGGCCTTGGCCTGCGACTTTCTGGTTGCCGCCCAAGACAGCGTGTTCGTCATGGCTTACAGCTCGGTGGGCCTGTCGCCCGACGGCGGCGGCAGTTGGCACTTGTCGCGTGCCTTGCCGCGTGCCATGGTCAACCAGGTATTGATGTTGGGCGAGAAGCTCAGTGCCAGCCAATTGCACACCTCGGGCCTGGTTAACCAGGTTTGTGCGCCAGGACAGGCCCTGGCAGACGCCTTGTCTTTGGCTGACCGGCTCAATGCCCGCGCGCCCAATGCCATGGCCAGCATCAAAGAACTGGTCAATGCAGCCAGTCAAAACGACTTGTTTGCACACTTACCCCTGGAAAAACAGCATTTCGTAGTTAACCTGCATCATCCCAATGCAGGCGTTGGTATCCAAGCGTTTTTGAACAAAACCCCCGCCCGTTTCAAACCCTGAACAGGCAAAATCCCTGTTTCACATGCTCCGACGGTCTCGCCGGAGACAGCTTTTCAATTGCAGGTCACCGAAAAGACAGACGATGGACGACCCCATACTTACCATTGAAGAACGCGAGTCGGTGAACGCCGGCCGCTGGTTTTCTTCCCTATCACCTTCACTCAGACACGATATCCTGCGATGTGCTTATGTCAAAAGACTCAAAGACGGCGACCTGATCGCTGCCCGCGGCGACTCGCCCGAAGAGTGGATGGCCTGCGCGCGCGGCGCCGTGCGGGTGAGCAGCACCTCTTTGTCAGGCAAGCAAATCACCTTTACCTACGTGGAGCCAGGCATCTGGTTTGGCGACGTGGCGATCTTGGACGGGGACAGGCGCACCCACGATGCCTACGCCCACGGGGACACCACGGTTTTGTGTGTCGCCAAGGCCGATTTCCACAAAATTTTGGCCGCCCATGTCGAGTTCTACGATGCCATGTTGCGCCTGCAAGCTCGTCGTATCCGCCAGTTGTTTGGCTTGGTCGAAGACCTCAACACCCTGCCCCTGAGAGCCCGTTTGGCCAAGCAACTCTTGCACCTGGCGCGCAGCTACGGCGTGCCGTCCTTGAACCACGCAGAAGAGATCCGCATCGGACTGCATTTGGCGCAGGAAGAATTGGCCCAACTGCTGGGTGCTTCTCGTCAAAGGGTCAATCAAGAGCTCAAAGCCATGGAGCGCGAGGAGGCCTTGCGTATCGAGCCAGGTGGCCTGGTGATTCGCAACCAACAAGCGTTGATGAACATCATTTCGGCGGATTGATTGCATGAGTCATTTTGATAATTTTGTCGGCACCCGCGAGGTCAGTGATGCCCACCGGTTTGACACCCAGGCGCTGGAGGCTTGGTTGTCCCAGCACATGCCCCAGTTTGAAGGCCCCTTGCAAGTCGAGATGTTCAAAGGCGGCCAGTCCAACCCCACTTACAAACTCAACACGCCCAACACCAGTTATGTGATGCGCGCCAAGCCTGCTCCGGTAGCCAAACTGCTGCCCTCGGCACACGCGATCGAGCGCGAGTTCAAGGTCATGGGCGGGCTGCATGGCACCGCTGTTCCGTTAGCACAGATGCATGTGCTGTGCGAGGACGAGTCGGTCATTGGTCGCGCCTTTTATGTCATGTCCTTCGTGCAAGGCCGTGTCTTATGGGACCAAGCCCTGCCAGACATGGGTAATGCACAGCGTCGCGAAATTTACCTCGAGATGAACCGGGTGATCGCTGCCTTGCATGCGGTTGACCACCAAGCCCAGGGTTTGGGGAGTTTTGGCAAACCGGGTAACTACTTTGACCGCCAAATCGGTCGCTGGAGCAAACAGTACCTGGCATCAGCGACCCAACCGATTGCCGAGATGGACAAACTGATGGCATGGCTGCCTGCCAACATGCCCGACAGCGCCCGCGCCGACCTCACCTGTGTCGTACATGGCGACTTCCGCCTAGACAACCTGATTTTTCACCCCACCGAACCGCGTGTGTTGGCGGTGCTCGATTGGGAACTCTCCACCCTGGGACACCCACTGGCCGACTTCAGCTACCACTGCATGTCTTGGCACATTCCGCCGGGCAGCTTTCGCGGCATTGGTGGTCTGGACCACGCCGCATTGGGCATCCCGTTGGAAGACGAATACATCGACCTGTACTGTCAGCGCTCGGGCATCACCACGCTTTCGGACCTCAAGCGAGACTGGAATTTTTACCTCGCCTACAACATGTTTCGCATTGCCGCGATTTTGCAAGGCATCGCCAAGCGGGTGGAAGACGGTACCGCCTCAAGTGCACAGGCCAAAGCATCGGGATCTGGCGCTCGGCCCATGGCTGAATTGGCCTGGCTGTTCGCCCAAAAAAGTTCGCACTGACAATATTCATTACCCCAAGGAGACACCATGAATTTCGATTACACCGACAAGGTCAAGACCATGCAAGCACGGTTGCTGGCATTCATGGACGAGCACATCTATCCCAACGAAAAACACTTTTTTAAAGAAATTGCAGAAAACCGCGCCAAAGGCGATGCCTGGATTCCGACCAAACTGATTGAAGAACTCAAGCCATTGGCCCGCAAAGCCGGCTTGTGGAATTTGTTTTTACCGCACAGTAAACGCGCACCCGAAGGCTTGAGCAACCTGGAGTACGCGCCTTTGTGCGAAATCATGGGGCGTGTGCCTTTTGCCGCCGAGGTGTTCAATTGCTCGGCGCCCGACACCGGCAACATGGAAACCTTCGAGCGCTATGCCAGTGAAGCGTTGAAAGACCAGTGGTTGGAACCCCTGCTGCGCGGTGAAATCCGCTCGGCCTTTTTGATGACCGAACCCGACGTTGCCTCGTCGGATGCCACCAACATCCAAACCCGGATCGAGCGTGATGGCGACCATTACCTGATCAATGGACGCAAGTGGTGGTCGTCTGGTGCGGGTGATCCCCGCTGCGCGGTTTACATCGTCATGGGCAAAACCGACCCAGATGCGCCCCGCCATTCACAGCAAAGCATGATCATCGTGCCAGCCAACAGCCCTGGGGTGACGGTGATGCGCCCCTTGTCGGTGTTTGGCTATGACGATGCGCCCCACGGCCACATGGAAGTGGACCTGAAAAACGTGCGTGTACCTGTGGGCAATTTGCTCTTGGGCGAAGGCCGTGGCTTTGAAATCGCCCAAGGCCGCCTGGGCCCAGGCCGTATTCACCACTGCATGCGCACCGTTGGCGCGGCTGAACGCGCACTCGAATTGATGTGCAAGCGCTTGAACAGCCGAGTCGCCTTTGGCAAACCTGTCTCAAGCCAAGGTGTTTGGCATGAACGCATTGCAGAGTCGCGCATCATGATCGAACAAGCCCGTTTGCTGACCCTGAAAGCGGCTTATATGATGGACACCGTGGGCAACAAAATTGCCAAAACCGAAATCGCCATGATCAAGGTGATCGCGCCCAACATGGCTTGCCAAATCATCGACTGGGCGATCCAAGCCCACGGTGGCGGCGGTGTGAGCGATGATTTTCCCTTGGCTTATGCGTACGCCAATCAGCGCACCCTGCGCTTGGCAGATGGCCCCGACGAGGTGCACCGCAACTCGATCGCCAAATTGGAGTTGGCGCGGCACATTGCCACTGCGCCGCAAGAAGTGGACATGGCCATCACACGAGGATCTTGAACATGATCGATGTCTATTCTTGGCCCACGCCCAATGGCCACAAAGTCCACATCATGCTTGAGGAATGTGGCCAGCGCTTGGGCCGAGACTGGATGGCACACCCGATCCACATTGGGCAAGGTGAGCAGTTCACTCCTGAGTTTTTGACCATCAGCCCGAACAACAAAATCCCCGCCTTGGTCGACCCGCACGGACCGGATGGCAAGCCCATCAGTTTGTTCGAGTCAGGCGCCATTCTCATATACCTGGCTGCCAAGTTCGGCAAGTTCATGCCCAAGTCCGACCGCGACAAGTTCGAGGTGTTGCAGTGGCTGATGTTTCAAATGGGCGGCGTCGGACCGATGCTCGGCCAAGCCCATCATTTTCGAATTTACGCACCCGAAAAAATACCCTATGCCTTTGACCGCTACACCAACGAAGCCCGGCGTTTGTATGGCGTGATGGACAAGCAACTGGCGCTGCACCCTTACATGGCTGGCAAAACCTATTCGATTGCAGACATCGCCATCTTCCCGTGGCTGCGCAGTTGGAAAAACCAAGGCATTGATTGGGCGGACTACCCGCGCCTGAAGGAATGGTTTGACACCCTCAGTGAGCGCCCAGCGGTCAAGCGCGGCTGCGAGGTATTGGCTGACTTACGCACACCCTTGCAAAACGACAAGAAGGCGATGGAAACCTTGTTTGGCAAGGCGCAGTATCAAAAGCGTTGAGATGGCTCAGCGTCAATGGAAAAATTTGACGATGGTGTTTTGGATGTTGCCACAGCCAGTTGATGTGGCTGTTCCGTTGCTGACATAAACATAGTTTCCCCTGACAGCAATTCCAGCGCTGGCGCATAACCAATTGGGGTCACGTTTGAATTCAGTGACCACCGATTCATTGGTGATTTTTGCGATCCAACTCGATGCTCCACCAACCGCACCGTAATTGACCACATACATGACCTCGCCATCAAAAGCGATGCCATTGGGCTTTTCTAAAGCCAGGCCGCTTAAGACAAGCTTTGTCACTGAAGTTGTTCCCTGAGTGATTTTGTAAATGTCACCCTCATCCGTGGTGAAGTAAATGAAGCCATTTTTATATGCGAAACCCTTTGGTGTTCCTGAATTGGAAATATTGCCAGACCAACTCGAATAGCCCGAGGCCGAACTGAATCCGATGGTGGGCGTGCGACCTCCGGTGGTACTGACATCGGCAGCATACAAATTGGCATTTGCATCAAACATAAATCCATAGTGACTGCCTATCGGCAGTGCCAATGCGACGGGCGTCAAAGTTGTGATGGATGGAAGACCAGATGAGGGAATGGCAGACACATAAACAACCCCAGCAGGTGATGCAGCCAAACCAATGGCATTGGTCAGCCCAGTGAAACCAACTTTTCTCAGTTGGTCATTTGAATCAATGCTCAAAACGCCATTGAGGCCAATACCGTTTTGATTGGCGACAAAAACAAATCCACTGCTTTGGATCAAAGATTTAGGGGAGTTGATCACTGCATCGGCTGAAACCAAATGCGGATTGCCAGTTGGCTCAGGCACACTGCCATTGCCCCCTCCCCCACACCCCACCATGGTCAGCGCCATGGCAGCAGCCAAAGTAGGTATAAAGGATCGAATTGAAATTCTCATGGTGTCAACAACATCGGTTTCTCGGTTCATGGCTTGAGTTGATAATACAGGTCATACTCATTTCTCCTTTGACCATGCGCAAACCCGCTTCCAATTGGACCCTGATTTTGTTGTTGGCCCTGGCCGTGTTGGGCTGTTCGGACGACAAGCCGGTCGAAGCCAAGTTCAAACCCATTCCTGAAAAACGCAGCACCACGCCTCAGGAAGAAGAGAGTTTCAGCCGCAAGGTTGAGGCCGTGCTCAATGAAGGCATCGAGAGCGCTGAAGGCAAAGAGGAGGCTCCACGCGCCTCGAAGGCCCGCCCGCCCAATTCAGGCAAAGACCCGATGATTCGCTTGAGCAAGGACTTGATGCCCATGGGCGAGGTGGTTTATCACAACGACAAATTGGACTATTACGAATGCACTGGGCTGGTCGCACCATGGTTCTTGGAACTGGTGGTTGCGGAAATGAATTACTTCAACGAGCTCTCTGAACTGCCGTTTGTGGACCCCAAAACTTGCATACTGACCCTGGGCACGGAGAAAAGCTTGACGCCTGGGCGTCTTGGCATCCAGTTGTTTGAAAACGCAAGGCAATTTGAGCGCTGTATCAAGTATGAGGAATGCCCGGTGTTCAGGACCGTGAACTTCGTGCCCAATCGGACAGCCATCATGCGGTCTTACTTTTTTTCGGATGTCAGCCGCCAACTGATTCAACACCACTGTGTCTCCGATACGGGTAAATGGCACCGTGACCAGACCTGTTACACGGTAGATACCCCTTAGTGGTGGACTCAAGACCGGGTAATTTCTGCCGATCATTCAGGACGACCTGAGCCAAAGCCATGAAAAAAACCACCCAAATGCTGCGTTCATTGATTCTGCTGTTGGCCCTTGGTGGTCCGAGCCTGTCATGGGCAGAAGACCCCAAGCCCAAACCTGAACCGGCCAAGCAAGAGAAAAAAGCGGATGACGCCGCTAAGAAGCCTGAGCCCAAAAAAGAAGAAAAAGCCCCAGCAGGCAAAGACGCCCCGGCAGCGGTTGAACGGCCCAAACGCACTTTT
>CAMCES010000006.1 GCA_945873925.1 Bordetella parapertussis | reverse complement strand
TTGCCAGAAGGCAAAGAGATGGTGATGCCTGGCGACAACGTGTCGATCACGGTGAAGTTGATCCACCCGATTGCGATGGAAGAAGGTTTGCGCTTTGCGATCCGCGAAGGCGGCAAGACGGTTGGTGCCGGTGTGGTTGCCAAGATCATCGCGTGATTTGATAGGGGTATAGCTCAATTGGCAGAGCGTCGGTCTCCAAAACCGAAGGTTGGGGGTTCGATTCCCTCTGCCCCTGCCACCTGATCGACAGACCGGGTGCTTACCAAGCCTGCCAAACTGCTGGTGGGTTTCGGTCCCTTGAAGAAGCCAGATTTTTTGAACACCAACCGACTGCCCTCCATGTCAACCGCCCAGATAGAAACCGTCACCAGTTCTGCCGACAAAGCCAAATTGGCTGCTGCCGTGGCTCTGCTGTTGGCGGCTTTGGTCTCCTTCTACATGCTCTCCGCCAAAGGTGCCTTGGTGCAATGGGCAGCCTTGTTGGGTTGCTTGGTTCTGGCGCTGGTGGTGTTTTTTACCTCCTTGCAAGGCAAGCAGTTGATCGGTTTTGCTCGAGATGCTTGGCGAGAAATACACAAAGTGGTTTGGCCAAGCCGCAAAGAAGCGGTGCAAATGACCGCTTACGTGTTTGGTTTTGTTTTGATCATGGCCGTGTTTTTGTGGCTGACTGACAAAGCCTTGGAATGGTTGTTGTACGACCTGATTCTGGGATGGAAAAAATAATGACCGAACAATCCCTGGAAACCAACCCAATCACTGCTGCGCCTGCCCATCCTGACATGCGCTGGTTCGTGGTGCATGCTTATTCAGGCATGGAAAAGGCGGTTGAGCGCAACATCGTCGAGCGAATCAACCGCGCTGGCATGCAGTCTAAATTTGGTCGCATATTGGTTCCCACCGAAGAAGTGGTGGAGATGAAAAACGGCCAAAAGAAAACCACAGAACGTCGATTCTTCCCTGGCTATGTGCTGGTGGAGATGATCATGGACGACGAGAGCTGGCACCTGGTCAAGCACACCAACAAAGTCACAGGCTTTGTGGGTGGTGCGCGTAACCGCCCCGCGCCCATTTCCCAAGAAGATGTGCTCAAAATCGTCAACCAAATGCAAGAAGGCACTGACAAGCCGCGCCACAAAGTGGAATTCATGGTGGGCGAGTTTGTGCGCGTCAAAGACGGCCCGTTCACCGACTTCAATGGCACGGTGGAAGAAGTCAATTACGAGAAAAACAAAATGCGCGTGTCGGTCACGATCTTTGGTCGCGCCACGCCGGTTGAATTGGAGTTCGGTCAGGTCGAGAAGACCTGACGGGCTGGTCGTCGCCCGGGGTTTCGCATTCAAGCGAAAACCTGGTGTGCAGGTGAGTATCCGCGCTACCCGACTCGGCGCTGATCGGATGAACAAGAGTCGTTAACCCCGGGGAGTTCGCAAGAACGTTTGTACCCGCAAGGAGAAAAGCATGGCGAAGAAAATCGTCGGCTTCATCAAGCTGCAAGTGCCAGCTGGTAAAGCCAATCCATCGCCACCGATTGGCCCGGCATTGGGTCAACGTGGCTTGAACATCATGGAATTCTGCAAGGCGTTCAACGCCCAGACCCAAGGCGTCGAGCCCGGTCTGCCTTTGCCTGTGGTCATCACAGCATTTGCAGACAAGTCCTTCACGTTCATCATCAAAACACCGCCAGCGGTCACGCTGATCAAAAAAGCCATCAAGCTCGACAAAGGCTCATCCAAGCCCCATGTTGACAAGGTAGGCAAGATCACCCGTGCCCAGCTGGAAGAAATCGCTAAAACCAAAATGGTCGACATGACTGCAGCCGACCTGGACGCAGCGGTTCGCACCATCGCCGGTTCTGCCCGTTCCATGGGCGTGACCGTGGAGGGCGTGGTATGAGCAAGCTGACCAAAAAACAAAAAGCCTCTGAAGGCAAAGTCGACAGCAACAAGCTGTATGCGTTTGCCGATGCATTGGCCATTGTCAAAGAGTTCGCCACGGCCAAGTTCGATGAATCCATCGACGTGGCTGTGCAGCTCGGTATCGATGCCAAGAAATCCGATCAAGTGGTGCGTGGCGCGGTTGTGTTGCCCAACGGCACCGGCAAAACGGCTCGCGTGGCTGTGTTCGCGCAAGGTGTAAAAGCCGAGGAAGCCTTGGCTGCTGGCGCCGACGTGGTCGGCATGGACGATTTGGCTGCCCGCGTCAAAGCTGGCGACATGCCTTTCGACGTGGTGATTGCCGCGCCCGACGCGATGCGGGTCGTCGGTACCTTGGGTCAAATTTTGGGCCCACGTGGCCTGATGCCCAACCCCAAGGTCGGCACGGTCACGCCAGACGTGGCCACGGCGGTGAAAAACGCCAAAGCCGGTCAAGTGCAGTTCCGCGTTGACAAAGCAGGTATTGTTCACGGCACCATCGGTCGCCGCTCGTTCGACAGTGACAAATTGAAGGGCAACTTGGTTGCCCTGATCGATGCCTTGAACAAAGCCAAGCCCGCCACCAGCAAAGGTGTTTACCTGCGCAAGTTGGCCGTGTCGTCCACCATGGGCGTGGGCGTGCGTGTCGACACCCAATCACTGAACGCTTAAGGCGTTTGGCAATTTCTGGTCTGGCTGAAAAGCGAGGCCAGAAGCGGTGGGCTGAGCAGGCTAATAACCTGCTTGGGCCATCCAAGACCGTTGGCGTGCAGCTTGACTGCACTTAATTCACCAGCCAACGCAGATGGCGATCCCGCTGAAAAGAATGCTTTCTTGACAGTCAGGTCGCTGCAAAAGTGGCGTGTTGAAGGGGCAACCCGACAACACATTTTGAAGGAGTAGACCTTGAGTCTGAATCGCAGTGAAAAAGAAGCAGTCGTTGCCGAAGTGGCAGGACTGGCCGCACAAGCGCAGACGCTGGTGATGGCGGAATACCGCGGCATCACGGTCGCTGACATGATCAAGTTTCGCGCCAACGCGCGCAGCCAAGGCGTATCGCTGAGTGTGTTGAAAAACACCTTGGCCCGCCGCGCTGTCGCAGGCACGTCGTTTGAAGGTGTCGCAGACCAGATGACCGGTCCGCTGATCTATGGTTTCTCTGTGGATGCTGTGGCTGCCGCGAAAGTGGTGGCCGATTTCGCCAAGACGAACGACAAGTTGGTCATCCGTGGCGGTGCATTCGCAGGCAAAACCCTGGATGTCAACGGTGTCAAAGAATTGGCCAGCATTCCCTCCAAGGAAGTCTTGCTTGCGCAATTGTGTGGATTGCTCATGTCGCCCATGTCGCGTACCGCAGTGGTGCTTGGCGCGTTGGCGGCGAAAAAAGGCGAAGCTGCTGCAGCCTGAGGCTTGCAGCGCATTCAAAACATTTGCCGCCTGACAAGGTGGCCCTGAAACTGAAGGAAACAACATGGCATTCGATAAAGACGCATTTTTGACCGCTTTGGACAGCATGACGGTCATGGAACTCAACGACTTGGTGAAAGCCATCGAAGAGAAATTTGGTGTGAGCGCTGCAGCCATGGCTGCACCTGCTGCCGCTGGAGGCGGCAGTGGCGCAGCCGCTGTTGAAGAGAAGACCGAGTTCAACGTCATGCTGCTCGAAGCAGGCGCCAACAAAGTGGGCGTCATCAAGGCAGTGCGCGAACTCACCGGCTTGGGCTTGAAGGAAGCCAAAGACCTGGTCGATGGCGCGCCCAAAGCGGTCAAAGAAGGTGCAGCCAAGGCCGACGCCGAAGCCGCCAAAAAGAAACTGGAAGAAGCTGGCGCCAAGGTCGAACTCAAGTAAACCGGGCCTTTGCAAAGGCTGGACACCCTCCAAAGGGTGCCAGCCTTTTGTGCTCTCACAGAGCGTACCCAACAGCAGGCTTTTGCCTGCTCTTGAGTGTCTTCTGAGCTGACTGCAGAAGAACCTTGGTTCGGGTTGTGTGCAATGCGCAACCGTCCGCCAACGCTGGTAGTGGCCAGCGGACCAAGCACAACGCCCAGGTGTATGGCACCTGTGCGGCCCCAGTCGCCGAGTGAATCAAGTCCGGAGTACTCATGGCCTACACATTTACCGAACGCAAGCGAATCCGCAAAAGTTTCGGCAGCCGCGACAGCGTGCTGGAAGTCCCCTACCTGCTGCAAATGCAAAAAGACGCGTACACCGCGTTTTTACAAGCCGATGCCGCACCCAAAAAACGCACCGCTGAAGGGCTGCAAGCAGCTTTTGAAGCGGCCTTTCCGATCGTCTCGCACAATGGTTTTGTCGAGATGAAATACCTCGAATACAACCTGGCCAAACCCGCATTCGATGTGCGTGAATGCCAAACCCGTGGTTTGACCTTTTCCTCGGCTGTGCGCGCCCGTGTGCAACTGATCATTTACGACCGTGACTCGTCGACACCCCAATCCAAGGTGGTGAAAGAAGTCAAAGAGCAAGAGGTCTACATGGGCGAAGTGCCCTTGATGACCGACAAAGGCTCGTTCATCATCAACGGCACCGAGCGCGTGATCGTGTCTCAGTTGCACCGCTCACCTGGCGTGTTCTTCGAACACGACAAGGGTAAAACCCACAGCTCGGGCAAATTGTTGTTCAGTGCGCGCATCATCCCTTACCGTGGCTCTTGGCTCGACTATGAATTCGACCCAAAAGACATTTTGTATTTCCGGGTTGACCGTCGCCGCAAAATGCCCGTGACAATTTTGCTCAAGGCCATTGGCCTGACACCCGAATCCATTTTGGCCAATTTCTTTGTGAACGACAACTTCCGCTTGATGGACAGTGGCGCGCAAATGGAATTTGTGGCTGAGCGTTTGCGCGGTGAAATCGCCCGTTTTGACATCACCGACAAGAACGGCAATGTGGTGGTCGCCAAAGACAAGCGTATCACTGCCCGCCACACCCGCGAGATGGAAACCACTGGCACCACCCATGTGTCGGTGCCGGAAGACTTTCTGATTGGACGCGTCGTCGCCCGCAATATCGTGGATGAGGAAACCGGCGAAATCATCGCCAAGTCCAACGACGAGTTGACCGAGGCCTTGCTGAAAAAACTGCGCTCCAGTGATATCAAAGAGTTGCAATGCATCTACACCAACGAGTTGGACCAAGGTGCTTACATTTCGCAAACCCTGCGCATTGACGAAACAGCAGACGAGTTTGCCGCACGTGTGGCCATCTACCGCATGATGCGCCCTGGCGAGCCACCCACCGAAGACGCGGTGCAGGCTTTGTTCCAGCGTTTGTTCTACAACCCCGACACCTACGATTTGTCCCGCGTGGGCCGCATGAAATTCAATGCGCGCGTGGGTCGCGATGAATCCACCGGCCCCATGGTGCTCAACAACGAAGACATTTTGGCGGTGGTCAAAATCTTGGTGGACTTGCGCAATGGCCGTGGTGAAGTTGATGACATTGACCACTTGGGTAACCGCCGCGTGCGTTGTGTGGGCGAGTTGGCCGAGAACCAGTACCGCACCGGTTTGGCGCGGATTGAAAAAGCCGTGAAAGAGCGTTTGGGTCAAGCCGAGCAAGAACCGCTCATGCCCCACGACTTGATCAACAGCAAGCCGATTTCGGCGGCGTTGAAAGAGTTCTTTGGCGCTTCTCAGTTGTCCCAGTTCATGGACCAAACCAATCCCTTGTCTGAAATCACACACAAGCGCCGTGTATCGGCCCTGGGCCCAGGCGGTTTGACCCGTGAGCGTGCTGGCTTTGAGGTGCGTGACGTGCACGTGACCCATTACGGTCGTGTGTGTCCCATCGAAACCCCTGAAGGCCCCAACATCGGTTTGATCAACTCACTGTCGTTGTACGCGCGTTTGAACGAATACGGTTTCATTGAGACCCCCTACCGTCGCGTGGTCGATGGCAAGGTCACCTTGGACATCGATTATTTGTCAGCCATCGAAGAAGCCAAGTACGTGATCGCTCAGGCGAACGCGACCTTGGACAAAAACGACTGCCTGATCGGCGACCTGGTGTCTGCCCGTGAAAAAGGCGAATCGATTTTGTGCGGCGCAGAACGCGTGCAATACATGGACGTGTCGCCTGCGCAGATCGTGTCGGTGGCGGCATCCTTGGTGCCGTTCCTTGAGCACGATGACGCCAACCGCGCGTTGATGGGTGCCAATATGCAGCGTCAAGCGGTACCTGTGCTGCGTCCCGAAAAAGCCTTTGTCGGCACCGGCATCGAGCGCGTGGCCGCGATCGACTCGGGTACCGTGGTCACTGCCAATCGCGGCGGTGTGGTGGATTATGTTGACGCCACCCGCGTCGTGGTTCGCGTCAATGATGCAGAAACCCAGGCCGGCGAAGTCGGGGTCGACATCTACAACCTGATCAAATACCAACGCTCCAACCAAAACACCAACATCCACCAACGCGCTTTCGTCAAGCGTGGTGACAAGCTGGCCAAAGGCGACGTGATCGCTGACGGCGCTTCCACCGACTTGGGTGAATTGGCCTTGGGCCAAAACATGTTGGTCGCCTTCATGCCTTGGAACGGCTACAACTTCGAAGACTCGATTTTGATCAGCGAGCGCGTGGTGGCCGAAGACCGCTACACCTCGATCCATATTGAAGAGCTCGTGGTCATGGCACGTGACACCAAGCTGGGCGCCGAAGAAATCACCCGCGACATCCCCAATTTGGCTGAGCAACAACTCAACCGTTTGGACGAGTCCGGCATCATCTTCGTGGGCGCAGAGGTGCAGCCAGGCGACGTGTTGGTCGGCAAGGTCACCCCCAAAGGTGAAACCACCCTCACACCGGAGGAAAAATTGCTGCGCGCCATCTTTGGCGAAAAAGCCTCTGATGTGAAAGACACCTCCTTGCGTGTGGACCAAGGTTCACAAGGCACCGTGATCGACGTGCAAGTCTTCACCCGCGAAGGCATCGTGCGTGACAAGCGTGCGCAGCAGATCATCGACGATGAACTCAAGCGTTTCCGTTTGGACTTGAACGACCAGCTGCGCATTGTGGAGGCCGATGCATTCGACCGTATCCACAAATTGCTGCTCGGCAAAGTGGTCAACGGTGGACCACAAAAGTTAGCCAAAGGCAGCAAGATCGACAAAGACTATTTGGCCGGTGTCGAAAAGTTCCATTGGTTTGACATCCGTCCTGCGGATGAAGAAGTCGCTTCTCAGTTGGAGAGCATCAAAAACGCATTGGCGCAAACCCGCCACAGCTTTGACTTGGCTTTTGAAGAAAAGCGCAAAAAGCTCACCCAAGGCGACGAGCTGCCAGCCGGTGTGCTGAAGATGGTCAAGGTCTACCTGGCCGTCAAGCGTCGCTTGCAGCCGGGCGACAAAATGGCCGGTCGCCATGGCAACAAAGGCGTGGTCTCCAAGATCGTGCCGGTCGAAGACATGCCTTACATGGCCGACGGCACGCCTGTCGACATCGTGCTCAACCCCTTGGGCGTGCCTTCGCGCATGAACGTGGGGCAGGTGCTCGAGGTGCATTTGGGCTGGGCTGCCAAAGGCATTGGCGAGCAGCTGGGCCAGATGTTGCAGGAGGAAGCCAAGGCCGCAGAACTGCGTACTTTCTTGGATACCCTCTACAACACCACGGGCCACAAAGAAGACCTGAGCAAACTGCTGGACCGCGACATCAAAGAAATGGCGCAGAACCTGTCCTTGGGCGTGCCCTTTGCGACACCCGTGTTTGACGGCGCGTCTGAAGAAGACATCCGCACCATGCTGAAAGTGGCTTACCCAGAAGAGGTGGTCAAGTCCAAAGGCTTGACACCTGCACGCACCCAAGCCCATTTGTTCGATGGCCGCACCGGCGACGCGTTTGACCGCCCCACCACCGTGGGCTATATGCATGTGCTCAAGTTGCACCACTTGGTCGACGACAAGATGCACGCACGCTCCACTGGACCTTACTCCTTGGTCACGCAACAACCCCTGGGCGGCAAGGCCCAATTCGGTGGTCAGCGTTTCGGCGAGATGGAGGTGTGGGCGCTGGAGGCGTATGGCGCCTCCTACACCTTGCAGGAAATGCTCACCGTCAAATCTGACGACGTGCAAGGCCGCACCAAGGTTTACGAAAGCATCGTCAAAGGCGAACACGCGATCGAAGCGGGCATGCCCGAATCGTTCAACGTGTTGGTCAAAGAAATCCGTTCATTGGGCATCGATATTGAGTTGGAGCGTTCATGAAATCATTACTCGACCTCTTTAAGCAGTTCACACCTGATGAGCATTTCGATGCCATCAAAATTGGACTGGCTTCGCCGGAAAAAATCCGCTCATGGTCTTTTGGCGAAGTCAAAAAGCCTGAAACCATCAACTACCGCACCTTCAAGCCTGAACGTGACGGTTTGTTTTGCGCCAAGATCTTCGGCCCCATCAAGGACTACGAATGCTTGTGCGGCAAATACAAGCGCCTGAAGCACCGTGGCGTGATTTGCGAGAAGTGTGGTGTTGAAGTCACCCAAACCAAAGTGCGACGCGAGCGCATGGGCCACATCGACCTGGCCGCGCCTTGTGCCCACATCTGGTTTTTGAAATCCCTGCCCAGCCGTTTGGGCTTGGTGTTGGACATGACCTTGCGTGACATCGAACGCGTGTTGTACTTTGAAGCCTATGTCGTGACCGACCCAGGCATGACATCTTTGAAAAAGTACGCCATCATGACCGAGGACGACTACGAAGCCAAGCGCATCGAGCTGGGCGACGAGTTCCAGGCCAAGATGGGTGCCGAAGGTGTTCGCGACTTGCTCGAGAGCATGGAAATCGACATGGAGATCGAAAAGCTCCGCAACGATTTGACCGGCTCGGAAATCAAGATCAAGAAAAACGCCAAGCGCCTCAAGGTGCTCGAAGCGTTCAAGAAATCAGGCATCAAGCCCGAGTGGATGGTGTTGTCGGTGTTGCCGGTGTTACCGCCCGATTTGCGTCCTTTGGTGCCCTTGGACGGCGGCCGTTTCGCCACCTCCGACTTGAACGATCTTTACCGCCGCGTGATCAACCGCAACAGCCGTTTGCGTCGTTTGCTCGAGCTCAATGCGCCTGAAATCATTGCCCGCAATGAAAAGCGCATGTTGCAAGAAGCGGTGGACAGTTTGCTCGACAACGGTCGCCGCGGCAAGGCCATGACCGGCGCCAACAAGCGCGCCTTGAAGTCCTTGGCCGACATGATCAAAGGCAAGTCAGGCCGTTTCCGCCAAAACTTGCTGGGCAAGCGTGTCGACTATTCAGGCCGCTCCGTGATCACCGTGGGCCCAACCCTAAAGTTGCACCAGTGCGGTTTGCCCAAATTGATGGCTCTCGAGTTGTTCAAGCCCTTCATCTTCAGCAAGCTGGAGTTGATGGGCATTGCCACCACGATCAAGGCGGCCAAAAAAGAAGTGGAAGCCGGCACCCCTGTGGTGTGGGACATCTTGGAAGAGGTCATCAAAGAGCATCCCGTGTTGCTCAACCGTGCCCCTACTTTGCACCGCTTGGGCATCCAAGCCTTCGAACCTATTTTGATCGAAGGCAAAGCGATTCAGTTGCATCCCTTGGTTTGCTCTGCCTTTAACGCCGACTTTGACGGCGACCAGATGGCGGTTCACGTGCCTTTGTCGGTGGAAGCACAGATGGAAGCCCGCACCTTGATGCTGGCCTCCAACAACGTGCTGTTCCCAGCCAACGGCGAACCTTCCATCGTGCCATCCCAAGACGTGGTGCTGGGTCTCTACTACACGACCCGTGAGCGCATCAACGGCAAAGGCGAAGGCCTGGTGTTTGCCGACGTCGGTGAAGTGCAGCGTGCACTTGACGCGGATGTGGTGGAACTCACCGCCAAGATCACGGTGCGCATGACCGAGTGGACCAAGGACAAATTCACAGGCGATTTTGCTGCCAGCACCTCACTGGTCGAAACCACCGTGGGCCGCGCCTTGTTGTCTGAGATCCTGCCCAAAGGCTTGCCTTTCAGCAACTTGAACAAAGCGCTGAAGAAGAAAGAAATTTCCAAGCTGATCAACACCTCTTTCCGCAAATGCGGCTTGAAAGAGACCGTGGTGTTCGCCGACAAACTGTTGCAAAACGGTTTCCGTTTGGCGACACGCGCCGGCATCTCGATTTGCATCGACGACATGTTGGTGCCGCAAGAAAAACACGCGATCATTGAAAGCGCTGAAAAAGAAGTCAAAGACATCGAGCAGCAATACGTCTCAGGTCTGGTCACTTCTGGCGAGCGTTACAACAAAGTGGTGGACATTTGGGGCAAGGCGGGTGACGCCGTGTCCAAGGTGATGATGGACCAACTCCGCAAAGAGAAAACCATCGACCGCCATGGCAACGAAGTCGAGCAAGAGTCGTTCAACTCCATCTACATGATGGCTGATTCGGGTGCGCGTGGCTCCGCGGCTCAAATTCGCCAGTTGGCAGGCATGCGCGGTTTGATGGCCAAGCCCGATGGCTCGATCATCGAGACGCCGATCACCGCGAACTTCCGCGAAGGCCTGAACGTGTTGCAATACTTCATCTCTACCCACGGCGCTCGCAAAGGCTTGGCTGACACGGCGCTGAAAACCGCCAACTCAGGCTACCTGACACGCCGATTGGTGGATGTGACCCAAGACTTGGTGGTGATCGAGGACGACTGCGGTACCGCCAACGGCCAATTGATGCGCGCCATCGTTGAAGGTGGTGAGGTGATCGAATCCTTGCGTGACCGTGTGCTGGGCCGCACTGTGGCCGAGGATGTGATCCACCCTGAAACCCGCGACGTGTTGGTGCCTGCCGGCCACATGCTCGACGAAGACCTGATCGATGAGATCGAGTTGTTGGGCGTGGACGAAATCAAAGTCCGCACCGCACTCAACTGCGAAACCCGTTTTGGATTGTGCGCCAAGTGCTATGGCCGCGATCTGGGCCGTGGTGGTTTGGTCAATGTCGGCGAAGCGGTTGGTGTGATCGCTGCTCAGTCGATTGGCGAGCCAGGCACACAGCTCACCATGCGTACCTTCCACATCGGTGGTGCGGCCTCGCGTGCGGCGGTGGCCTCCAGCGTGGATGCCAAGTCCAACGGCGTGATCGGTTTCAACGCCACCATGCGTTATGTGACCAACAGCAAAAAAGAGTTGGTGGTCATCTCTCGCTCTGGTGAGATCATCATCCATGATGAGCAAGGCCGCGAGCGCGAGCGCCACAAAGTGCCGTATGGCGCGATCTTGGCGATCAAACCTGACCAAGCCATCAAAGCCGGCACCATCTTGGCCAACTGGGATCCGCTGACACGTCCTGTGATCACCGAGTTCGCTGGTAAAACCCAATTCGAGAATGTCGAAGAAGGTTTGACCGTGGCCAAGCAGTTGGACGAGGTCACTGGCCTGTCCACCTTGGTGGTGATCGATCCCAAGCGTCGCGGCTCGACCAAAGTGGTGCGTCCACAGGTCAAACTGATCGATGCCTCTGGCAAAGAAGTCAAGATCCCCGGTACCGATCACTCTGTGACCATCGGTTTCCAAATTGGCGCGCTGATCCAAGTGCGTGATGGTCAAGACGTGGGTCCTGGCGAGGTGTTGGCGCGTATCCCTGTCGAAGGTCAAAAGACCCGAGACATCACCGGCGGTTTACCACGTGTGGCCGAGCTGTTCGAGGCGCGTTCACCCAAAGACAAGGGCATCTTGGCTGAGATGACCGGAACGGTGTCGTTCGGTAAGGAGACCAAAGGCAAGATTCGCCTGCAAATCACCGACCCTGAAGGCAAAGTCTGGGAAGAGCTCATCCCCAAAGAGAAAAACATGGTGGTGCACGAAGGCCAAGTGGTCAACAAGGGTGAGAGTATCGTGGACGGTCCCGCCGACCCACAAGACATCTTGCGTTTGTTGGGCATCGAAGAGCTGGCCCGCTACATCGTCGACGAAGTGCAAGACGTTTACCGTTTGCAAGGCGTGAAGATCAATGACAAGCACATCGAAGTGATCGTGCGTCAGATGCTGCGCCGTGTGGTTGTCGACAACGTTGGAGACACTGCCTACATCTCTGGCGAACAAGTCGAGCGTTCAGAAATGCTCAACACCAACGAGGCGTTGATGGCTGCGGGCAAGATCCCGGCCACTTACACCAACTTGTTGTTGGGTATCACCAAAGCGTCCTTGTCAACTGACTCGTTCATCTCTGCGGCTTCTTTCCAAGAAACCACACGTGTGTTGACCGAAGCGGCCATCATGGGCAAACGCGACGAACTGCGTGGCTTGAAAGAAAACGTCATCGTGGGTCGTTTGATCCCCGCTGGTTCTGGCATGGCTTACCACCGTGCGCGCAAAGCCAAAGACCTGATGGACGAGGCAGAGCGCCGTGCCATCGCCGAAACCGAGGCCGAAGAATTGGCCTTGGCTCAGCAAGAAGGCAGCAGCGAAGAGACGCCGGCAGACTGACCCCATGGCCTTGCGGGGCCATGTGGGAACGTCTTGCACGTTTCAAGGCGCTGAGTGATGTTGCATTCAGGCTGGTTTTGGTTGCTGATCGCCATCTTGGTCTTTTGGGCCTTGGGGGCGTACAACCGATTGGTGCGCTTGCGTGCCCAGGTGGCTCAGCAATTTAGCCCACTGGAATCGGTCTTGATGAACTACCAAGAGGTGGTTCATCAGGCCGTGACTGCTGCTGCTGCTGCACCACAGCTGTGGTCCAGTGCCTTGCCCACCGACCTGGGTGCTGACCAATGGACCCGTTTGCAAGTGGCTGCCAGTTTGTCCACCATGGCCATGGCGCGTATGCAAACCCACCCCCTGGAAGAAGACAGCATCAAGGCTTTGCAAGACGCTGCCGCTGAAATGCAAGACGCCTGGTTGGCCTTGACCCACCCGGATGTGTATTACGTGAGTGTGCCCGAGCATTTGCAGCAACGTTGGTTGGAACTCGATTTGTTGGTGCAACCCGAAGCCCAGCGGTTCAATGCCGCGATTGCCGAATACAACGAAGCGATCGCCCAATACCCCGCTGCCTTGCTGGCCAAGTTGTTCCAGTTCCATAGCGCAACCGTGTTGTGAGCATGGGCAGCGGTATGCCCAAGACCACACCCATGGCGCCGCCCTTGTGGCAGCAGTTGCAGGCCTGTGCCCAAGCATTGCAATCGGTGCTGCAAGGGCGCAACCATGCGCAGGCCCTGGCGCCTATCGACACTGGCTTGCGCCCGGGCGCGCAAGCACTTTTGTTTGCGGTGCTGCGTCAATGGGGCCGCACATTGGCGATCCAAAAAATGCTGGTGCAACGACCACCCAGCGCAGCTGCCAATGCCTTGTTGTGCACTGGCTTGGCTTTGGTGGTGGATGAAGCGCAGGCCATGTACCCGTCACATACCTTGGTGAGCCAGTTGGTCGAAGCGGCCAAACACGACCCTGCCACCAAAGCCCAAGCCTCTTTCATCAATGCGTGTTTACGTCGCTTCCTGCGAGAGCGCCAAGCATGCATGACAGCCACCGACAGTCTGCCAAGCGCCAAGTGGAATCTGCCCGATTGGTGGATACAGGCGATACGCAAAGACCATCCGCAGCATTGGGAATCGGTGTTGCAAGCCAGTCATGTGCCTGCACCGATGGTGCTGCGGGTCAATACCCGGCAAACCTCACGCGAGGCACTGCAAGCCAAGTGGTCTGCAGTGGGAATCGAGAGTGTGCAAACAGGCGAGCAGGGACTGGTGCTCAAGCGTGCCTTGCCAGTCCATGCCTTGCCTGGCTTTGACCAAGGACAATGGTCTGTGCAAGACGCAGGCGCACAACTCGCTGCCCCCCTGTTGTTGCATGGCATCCAGCCGCAATCAGGAAAAGCACTGCGTGTCTTGGATGCATGTGCCGCACCAGGAGGTAAAACCGCCCATTTGCTGGAACTGTCGGATGCACAGGTCTTGGCCCTGGACTTGGACGGGTTGCGCTGCCAACGCATGGGTGAGAATTTGCGCCGCCTGCGCTTGCAAGCACAGGTGAAAGTGGCAGATGCGGGAGACACCGCATCATGGCATGACGGCCAGGCGTTTGATGCGATTTTGTTGGATGCGCCTTGCACCGCTTCAGGCATAGTGCGGCGGCACCCAGACATTCCTTGGCTCAGACGGGCCAGTGACTTGGGTAGCTTGGCCAAGCAACAAAAAAAGTTGTTGCAAGCCTTGTGGCCATTGCTCAGGCCAGGTGGTCGCATGCTCTACTGCACCTGCTCCTTGTTTGAGCAAGAGGGCAGTGCACAGGTGAAAGCGTTTCTTGCACACAACACTCAGGCGCGTTTGCTTGCCCCATCCGTGCAATTAATACCCGGGGTCTCCGCAAACAGGCCGGAGGTCTTGGACAATGCTTTTGGTGAACACGATGGATTTTTTTATGCCTTGCTTGAACGCCGCGCCGACGCTTAGGCGCATGTTGCAACGCATGGCAAAGGCTGCGAGCCACTGGCTGGCCCTGTTGTTGCTCTGCATGGGTCTGACAAACGCAGCGCTGGCCCAATCCACATCGATTGTGGTGAGCGATTTTGCGGTAGAACGCGACGAGGAGGGCGGCTACCTCAATGCCAATTTGGCCTTTGAATTGCCAGCGAGTTTGGAAGACGCACTGGTGCGTGGCATGCCCATCACATTCTTGTTGCAAGCCGAGGTCTTGCAGGAGCGGTGGTATTGGTATGACAAACGCGTTGCTCTGGTTGAGCGGTATGTGCGTTTGAGTTACCAGCCTTTGTCCAGGCGCTGGCGTGTGCACCAGTCAACCCAGCCCATCTTGTCCTCTGGCTTGGGAGTCACCTTGGGTAACAGCCACGACAATTTGAAGGACGCGTTGCTAACCGTGCAAAAAATCAGCCGCTGGAAATTTGCCGAGGCCAATCAACTGCGCAACAGCAAACAGCGGGTTGACTTTCGCTTCAGCTTGGACTTGAGCCAACTGCCCCAAGCCTTGCAGTTTGGCAACCTGACCAGCAACGACTGGGCCCTGGAAGCGCGGCTCAGCCAGCGCTTGGATGACTTGCCGAAATGAAGCCACAAGCCAGCGTGACTGCACTGCGACACCGCAGTTGGTTGCTGGGCGTGGTCTTGACCATCTTGATGTCCTTGGCCTTGGTGTTGCTTTTCTTGTTGACACAAGCCACCCAGCGCTGGGATGTTTACGAGCAAAACTTCAGCCTGTTGTTTGGCTTGAACATGGTGTTTGCTGCCTTGTTGCTGCTGGTGATCAGTTGGTTTGCCTGGCGCTTGCTGCAGCGTTTGCGCCAGGGCAAATTTGGCAGCCGGTTGTTGGTCAAGTTGGCAGCGATTTTTGCCTTGGTAGGCATCTTGCCGGGGGTACTGATTTATGGTGTCTCCTACCAGTTCGTGACCCGCTCCATGACCGTGTGGTTTGACACCAAAGTCGAGGTGGCACTCGATGCTGGCTTGAATCTCAGCCGATCTACCTTGGAGAGCTTGGCCACTGAACTCAGTGCCGATCTGCGCTCGGCCAGCCTGAACTTGCAAGCCACCCCGCTGAGTGCGATGCCCCTGGCGTTGGAAAAAATACGCGACCAACTCGATGCATCGGAGGTCAGCTTGTGGCTTGGCAGCGGCAACTTGTTGGCCAGTGTCGGTAACGCCAACTACCAGCTGCAAGCCGAACGACCAAGCCCCTCGGAATGGCGCCAGGTCAAAACACAAGGTTTGAGTTGGCGCAGCGAGGGCTTGGATGACAGCCTGCCAGGCGTGGCGCCCCGCCTGAAAGTATTGGTGCAAATTCCCGCCAACGGCTTTGAGTTGGACCAACAAGCAAAGGTGCTGCAGGTGGTGAAAAAACTCCCTCCTTTGTTGGTGGCCAATGCACTGGCGGTGTTGGAGGCCAACCGGCAATACCAAGAGCGCGCGCTGGCCCGCGAGGGATTGCAACGCATGTACATCGGCACCCTGAGCCTGGCGCTTTTTTTGGCGGTGTTCGGCGCAGTGCTGCTGGCCGTGTTGCTGGGCAACCAATTGGCAAGGCCGTTGTTGGTCTTGGCCGAGGGCGTCAGAGATGTGGCCTTGGGAGATCTTCGTCCCAAACCTTTTCTGCAGGGCAAGGATGAACTCGATGGTCTGACCCGATCCTTTGCCGACATGACACAACAGTTGTCAGATGCGCGCAACTCGGTCGAGCGCAGCATGGCCGAGGTGGACTTGGCCCGCAACCACTTGCAGACCATGCTGGACAATCTGACCGCAGGCGTGATGTTGTTGGATGCGAAGGGTCATGTCTTGTCAGTCAATCCAGGCGCCACCCGCATCCTTCACCTGCCCTTGGCCAGCCACTTGGGCATCGTGTTGTCAAGGGTGCCTGGCTTGGAAAGTTTCGGCCAACAGGTGCTTGACCAGTTCAGGGAATTCAACTCTGAGCTCCAGCAACACAGCGCAGACCATTGGCAGCAATCTTTTGAACTTGAAGCCTCTGTGCAGTCCGACCACCAAATGGACTTTGGACACAACACACTCCAGCACACCACCTTGGTTGCACGGGGGGCGGTGTTGCCGCAAGGTGAGTGGTTGCTGGTGTTCGATGACATTTCTGAAATCGTCTCGGCCCAGCGCAACCAGGCCTGGGCGGAAGTGGCCAGACGCTTGGCGCATGAAATCAAAAACCCACTGACCCCGATACAGCTCTCGGCCGAACGCATGGCCATGAAACTCGACGGCAAGCTCGAGCCAATCGAACAGGCCTTGGTGACAAAGTCTGTCAAAACCATTGTCGATCAGGTAGATGCCCTGCAGCGCTTGGTCAACGAGTTTCGCGACTTTGGGCGCTTACCACCGGCGCGCTTGCAAGGCCTGGACCTCAACACCTTGCTCAGTGAAATGATGCCACTGTATGAAAACGACAATGCGGCCGTGCCGGTGGTCTGGCAGCTGGGGCCAGAGCTGCCGCAGATCATGGGCGACCCGGCGCAGCTGCGCCAAGTGGTGCACAACCTGATTCAAAACGCACAAGATGCTTGCCGGACCCTGGCGCAACCGCAGGTCATGGTCAGCACCGAATTGCGGCCTCACTCGGGCCGAGTGCGCATGACGATACAAGACAATGGCAGCGGATTTGCCGAGGCGGTGTTGCAGCGCGCGTTCGAGCCCTATGTCACTACCAAAGCCAGTGGCACCGGCTTGGGGCTGGCCGTGGTCAAGAAAATTGCAGACGACCACCATGCTCGCATTGAGCTGAAAAACAAGACAGAGGCAGAGGTGGTGACCGGGGCGCAAGTGTCGTTATCATTTCGACTTGCCGATTCACAAACCAACTAGACATCACACAGCAACATGGCAACTATTTTGGTGGTCGACGATGAGCTCGGTATACGTGACCTCTTGTTTGAAATCTTGAACGATGAAGGCCACCAAGTCGAATTGGCTGAGAACGCAGCACAAGCCCGTGCTGCCCGTGCTGCCGCCCGACCCGACCTGGTCTTGCTCGACATTTGGATGCCTGACACCGACGGCGTGACCTTGCTCAAAGAGTGGGCAGGTGCTGGCTTGCTCAACATGCCTGTGATCATGATGAGCGGACACGCCACGATTGACACCGCGGTTGAAGCCACCCGCATTGGTGCATTGGCGTTCTTAGAAAAACCCATTACCCTGCAAAAACTCCTCAAAGCCGTTGAACAAGGTTTGGCGCGCAGACCTGTGGCAGCCGCTAAAGCGGTGATCAGCCCGGGTCCAAGCCCCCTGGATCCGACCACCAGCCCGGGCAATGCCGGCCTCACCGTGGCCTCACTCGCCCAGTTATTGGCTGTTCAGCACTTTGACTTGAATGGCCCATTGCGCGAAGCACGTGATCGGTTTGAGAAGGCCTATTTTGAATTCCATTTGGCGCAAGAGGGTGGCTCGATGACCCGCGTGGCCGAGAAAACCGGCTTGGAGCGCACCCACCTCTACCGCAAGCTCAAACAACTGGGTGTGGATTTGTCACGCAGCAAGCGTGGCAGTCAGGCTTAACCACCATCGGGTGGCCGAGGCGGCGCTTTGGTGAGCTTGTGGATATGCCGGTACAAACCCAATCGCCTGACCAACCAGGTGAACACCCAGGCACCAAGCAGTGCGCCGACCAAATCACCTGTCACCATGATCGGCAATTGCGTCACCTCCCTCAATTGGCTGGGCTGGAGGCAAGCCCAAGCGAAGTGGTGGAGCAAAGCGTTGAGCATCGCGTACAAGATGCAGATCTGCACCAGGTCACCCAAACGTGACAACTGCACCGAACGCTCCTTGAACAAACTGAACAACCACACAGCCAACACCGGCCCAATGGCAGACGCCAAGGAATTGACCAGGCCGTGCAACAGGTTTTCATGCAAGCTTCCACCCACCATCATGCTGCCGATGAAAATCGTCACAAAGCCCCAAGCGGGCCCGAGGACCAGGACATAAGCCACGCGCAAAAAAGCAGGCAGGTAAACCCAGCTGATACTGAGCGACAGCTCCAGGTGTTGAAACACCCAGCCATTGAACAGGTGTGCCGCTGCAAACAATGGCGCGCACAAGGCCGTCAGCAGCAGTTTTTCTTGTGTCACACCCAGTTGCACGGCGGTTTCCCAGTGTTCATGAGACTGCAGTCTAACCAAGGCAAAACCGCTAAGCTTTTGATAACAGTCGGCCTGCCTACAATGCCGCCATGAATGACCCATTCTTCCTGGCGTTGCAACATGTTTTGCCCAAGCAAGCACTGACGGTCTTCGCCGGCTGGGTGGCCAATGGCCGCCTTGGCGCGCTCACCACAGGCCTGATTCGGTGGTTTGTTGGCAAGTACCAGGTCAACATGGCCGAGGCTGCGGACACCAACATCAGCCGTTATGCCTGCTTCAACGATTTTTTCACCCGCGCCTTGAAGCCTGGTGCGCGACCTTTGGCGCAAGCTGCTTTTGTCTGCCCGGTTGACGGTGCCATCAGTCAATTCGGGCGAATCCATGGCGACCAGGTGTTCCAGGCCAAAGGGCACAGCTACAGCGCCCAGGCCTTGGTCGGTGGTGACGCGGTGATGGCTGCGCGGTTTTCCGACGGCGACTTCGCCACCATCTACCTCAGTCCCAAGGACTACCACCGCATCCACATGCCAAGCACAGGCCGTTTGCGCCGCATGATCCACGTGCCGGGTGACTTGTTTTCAGTCAACCCCGCCACCGCCCGCGGCGTACCCGGTTTGTTTGCCCGCAACGAGCGCGTGGTTTGCGTGTTCGAGATGCCCAGCGAGGACGGCGCACCACCTAAGCCCTTTGTGTTGGTCTTGGTCGGCGCCACGATCGTGGGCAGCATGGCCACGACTTGGCATGGCGTGGTCAACCCGCCAAGGCCCGGGCGTGTGCGTGACTGGTCTTACAACGACCCTGCGATGCAGTATGCGCAGGGCGAGGAGATGGGGCGGTTTTTACTGGGGTCGACCGTGGTGATGCTGTGGCCGAAAGACACCATCCGACTCAATCCCGATTGGCAACCCGCCCAAACCGTGCGTTTGGGCGAGAAGATGGGCGACTTTCACATGTTGCGGCGGTACTGACCACCCACCTCGAACAAGGCGTTGGTGATCTGACCCAACGAGCAGTGGCGCACCGCATCCATCAGCACTTCAAACACATTCGCGTTGGCCAACACCGCTTGCTGCAATCGGGCCAGTTCTGCTGTGACCTGGGCGCTGTGCGAGGTGTGAAATTGGTTCAAACGGCTGAGTTGGTTTTGCTTTTCTGCCTCGGTAGAGCGAGCCAATTCGATGGTTTGCGGCAGCTCGTTGGCATGCGGCGACTTGAAGGTGTTGACGCCAATGATGGGCAGCTCGCCGGTGTGCTTGAGCATCTCGTAGTGCATCGACTCGTCTTGGATGCGGCCCCGTTGATAGCCGGTTTCCATCGCACCCAACACGCCGCCGCGCTCGGCGATCGCCACAAACTCCGACAGCACCGCCTCTTCCACCAACTCGGTGAGTTCGTCGATGATGAACGCGCCTTGAGAGGGGTTTTCGTTTTTCGCCAAACCCCATTCGCGGTTGATGATCAGTTGGATCGCCATCGCGCGTCGCACCGAATCTTCGGTGGGCGTGGTGATGGCTTCGTCAAAGGCGTTGGTGTGCAGCGAGTTGCAGTTGTCGTAAATCGCGATCAGCGCTTGCAGCGTGGTGCGGATGTCGTTGAACTGGATCTCCTGCGCGTGCAGCGAGCGGCCAGAGGTTTGGATGTGGTATTTGAGTTTTTGCGAGCGTTCGTTCGCGCCGTATTTCTCTTTCATGGTGACCGCCCAAATGCGACGCGCCACACGGCCCATCACGGTGTATTCCGGGTCCATGCCATTGCTGAAGAAGAAGCTCAGGTTGGGCGCAAAGTCGTCGATGTGCATGCCGCGCGCCAAGTAGGCCTCGACAAAGGTGAAGCCGTTGGACAGCGTGAATGCCAGTTGAGAAATGGGGTTGGCACCTGCTTCAGCGATGTGGTAGCCGCTGATCGACACGCTGTAGAAATTGCGTACCTGGTGCTGCACGAAGTATTGGGCAATGTCGCCCATCACCTTCAGGCTGAACTCGGTGGAGAACAGACAGGTGTTTTGTCCTTGGTCTTCTTTCAAGATATCGGCTTGCACCGTGCCTCGCAGGTTTTGCATCACCCAAGCGCGGATATCGGCAGCTTCTTGGGCGGTGGGTTCGCGGCCCTTTTCAGCACGGAATTTCTCCAGGTTTTGGTCGATCGCGGTGTTCATGAACATCGCCAAAATGGTGGGCGCGGGGCCGTTGATGGTCATGGACACGCTGGTCGAGGGCGAGCACAAATCAAAGCCGTCGTAGAGGGCCTTCATGTCGTCCAAGGTGGCGATGCTGACACCGGCGTTGCCCACCTTGCCGTAAATGTCGGGGCGCGGGTCGGGATCGTTGCCATACAAAGTGACCGAGTCAAAAGCGGTGCTCAAGCGCTTGGCGGGCATGCCTTCGCTCAATAATTTGAAGCGGCGGTTGGTGCGAAACGCATCGCCTTCGCCAGCGAACATGCGGGTCGGGTCTTCGTTGTCGCGTTTGAGGGCAAAGGTACCCGCGGTGTAAGGGTAGTGGCCCGGTAGGTTGTCGAGCATCAACCATTGCAGCAAGTCGCCATGGTCGTGGTACTGCGGCAGCGCCACTTTGCGCACCGGGGTGCCGCTCAAGGATTGGGTCACCAGCGAGGTGCGGATGTCTTTGTCGCGCACTCTCACCACCAACTCATCCCCCGCATAGTCGTGTTGCAGTCGAGGCCAGTCAGCGAGCAGGGCGCGGGCATCGGTGTGTAAATGCGCCTCCCGCTCAAGTGCCAAGCCGAGGCAGGCTTCAGAGGCGCGGGGGCGGCCTTTGACGTCCAGCGCCAACATGGCGGAGGCGGCCTTGAGTTGTTGAACTTCACGGGCGATTTGCGCTTGGGCACGGGCGCGTTGCTTGTAGCCGCGCACCGTGTCACTGATCTCAGCCAGATAGCGGCTGCGCGCGCCCGGCACGATCGGAGTTTGGTGCGAGCTGTGGCGGACATTCACCACCGGCAGTCGACCGGCTTGCATCATCAAACCCCGTTCTTGCAAGCGTGGTTTCATGGCTTGGTAGAGCGCAGTCACGCCATCGTCGTTGAAATGCGCGGCCATGGTGCCAAACACCGGCATCTGTTCGGGCGAGGTGCCCCAGGCTTCTTGGTTGCGTTGCACCTGCTTGGCCACATCACGCAAAGCATCTGCCGCGCCTTTACGGTCAAATTTGTTGATGGCGACAAACTCCGCGAAGTCGAGCATGTCGATTTTTTCGAGTTGGCTGGCCGCACCAAACTCGGGTGTCATGACATACATCGGGATGTCCACATGCGGCACGATGGCCGCGTCGCCTTGGCCAATGCCCGAGGTTTCCACGATCACCAAGTCAAAGCCGGCGCATTTGGTGGCGGCAATCACGTCGGGCAGGGCGGCGCTGATTTCGCTGCCAAATTCACGCGTGGCCAAGCTGCGCATGAACACGCGGCTGCCGTGTTGCCATGGGGAGATGGCGTTCATGCGGATGCGGTCACCCAGCAAGGCGCCGCCGCTCTTGCGGCGTGACGGGTCGATCGAGATCACCGCGATGCGCAAGCTGTCGCCCTGGTCCAAGCGGATGCGGCGAATCAATTCGTCGGTCAGCGAGGATTTGCCAGCACCCCCTGTGCCGGTGATGCCAACCACGGGCACTTGCAAGCCTGCAGCGGTGTTTTGCAGTTGCGAGCGCAAAGCATAGAGCGTTTGGTTGGCGCCTGAGGCCTGGTTTTCCAAGGCGGTGATGAGTTGCGCCAGTGAGCGCCAGTGGGTCTCGGTGTGGCCCTGGATGGCGGCAAGGGCAGTGGGGGCATGGCCGCACAAGTCTTGGTCGCAGCGCATGATCATCTCGCCAATCATGCCTTGCAAGCCCATGCGTTGGCCGTCTTGCGGGCTGTAAATCCGGGTCACGCCATAGGTGTGCAATTCGGCAATTTCATCGGGCACGATGACGCCGCCGCCGCCGCCAAACAACTGAATGTGTGCGCCGCCGCGCTCGCGCAACAAATCGACCATGTACTTGAAGTACTCCATATGGCCGCCTTGGTAGGAGCTGATGGCGATGCCTTGCACGTCTTCTTGCAGCGCAGCAGTGACCACCTCGTCGACCGATCGGTTGTGGCCCAGGTGAATCACCTCGGCGCCCATGCCCTGCAAGATGCGGCGCATGATATTGATCGCGGCGTCATGCCCGTCAAACAAACTGGCGGCGGTCACAAAGCGCACCTTGTGCTTGGGGCGGTAGTTGGCCAGGGCCTGGAATTCGGCGGACAAATCGGTCATGGTGATAGCGGGGCAAACCGCAAAAAAGCAAAATGGACGTGGGCTACAGCCGAGTAGCCCAGTGGCTTAAATTGACGTTACGTCAATCATAGCGGTGTTTGGTGCTGTGCCTCGGACCCCGTTAAGCTTAGCCATTGACGACCACCCATCCCGCAGGAACCACCCATGGCCCTTTCCTGGTTAACCGCCCTCAAGGTTGTCCCCTGGGACAAAGTGATCGAGCACGCGCCAGGCGTGTTGGACAAGGCGCGGGGCTTCATCGACAAGCACCGCACCGGTGCAGCGGAAGCGCCTTCAGAGCTGTCGCAGCTGGTGCAGGCCCAGCAGCAAATGGCGCAGGCGCTCTCCGAGCTGGCCGAACAAAACGCCGCTTTGCTTGCGGCTGTCACGCGCTTGAAGCGGCAGCTGCGCTGGATGTCCTTGGGGCTGGTGTTGGCCTTGCTGGGCCTCGGCGCACTGGCTGCGCTCGTCCTTGCATGACTCAAGCGGGCCTGACCGCCAACCAATCCCCCACCGCCTGTTCATACGCCAAGCCCAAGGACAGCAGCGCCAGGTCGCCTTGCACTTGGCCGATGAGTTGCATGCCCATGGGCAGGCCTTGGGTATTGAAGCCCACCGGCACGTTCAGTGCAGGCAGGCCGCACAGGCTGGCGTAGAGCACCACTTCCATCCAGCGGTGGTAGGTGTCCATCTCGACCCGCCCATTGGGGGTGTCGATGTGCTCGGGCCAGCGCATCTGGATGTCAAATGGCCAGACTTGGCAAGACGGCAGCACCAACACATCAAACCGGGACAACAAGCCCAGCATGTGCTGATAGAAAGCAGTGCGCTCAACGCTGGCTTGTAAAAAATCGGTCGCGGTCATGCCCGCGGCTTGGTCATATTCCCACAGCGCTTCGGGTTTGACCATTTCACGTCCCTTGGCCACCATGGGCGCGATGCGCGAAGCAGTCAGCACCCGCCGCCATGCCAACCAGGTTTGCCACACCGCCTCGGGCGCATACCCCAGCGCCACCGGTTGCACGCTGCAACCCAAAGCCTCCAAGCGTTTCAATCCATGCTCGCAGGCATCCAAGATGCCTGCTTCCATCGGCAAATAGCCATTCAAGTTGCCCAGCCAGCCGATGCGCAGGCCTCGGGCTTTGGGTTGCAACGTCGCCGCAAACCCCGTGGGCAAGCTCGCCAATGACAAGGGTGCCCGCGCATCAAAGCCCGCCATCACTTCCAAGCTGTGCGCCAAGTCGGTCATGCAGCGTGCCATCGGGCCGTCGGTGCCGAGTTGGCTTACCCACACATCGTTGGCGGGGTAGGCTGGTACCCGGCCTGGCGAGGGCCGCAGTCCAAACACATGGTTCCAAGCGGCGGGGTTGCGCAAGCTGCCCATGAAGTCCGAGCCATCGGCCACCGGCAACAAGCGCTGGGCCAAGGCGACGGCCGCGCCGCCACTGCTGCCACCCGCACTGAACGCTGGGTTGTAGGCGTTGCCAGTGGCGCCAAACACCGGGTTGAAGGTGTGCGAGCCCAAGCCCCACTCGGGTGTGTTGGTCTTGCCAATCACGATGCCACCAGCGGCCTTGAGTCGCTGGGTCAGCAAGGCGTCTTGGGCGGGGATGTTCTGCGTTAACAAAGGCGAGCCGCAGGTGGTCGGGATGCCGGCCACGTCCACCAAGTCTTTCAAAGCAATGGGAAAGCCATGCATCCAACCGCGTGACTCACCGCGCTGCATTTCGCGGTCTGCCGTGTCCGCTTGGGCCAGCAATGCATCTCGGTCTTGCAAGCTCACCAGCGCGTTGAAACGCGGGTTGACCGCATCAATTCGATCCCCATAGGCTTGCATCACCTCTCGGCAAGTCACATGCCGTGCATGGATGGCTCGGGACAGTTCGGTGGCGCTGAGTTCGGTGATGACCATGTCTGAGCCCGTCAAAAAGGGAATCGCTTATATTGAGCTTGGAAATGTAGCTTCCAAACAAGGGGATGGACATGCACCGTGGTTGGTTCAAGTGTTGCTGGATCGGTTTGGCTGCAGGCCTGTTGGTCGCCAGCGCGGGGGCGCAGAACCTGCCAGCCAACAAGGTGTTTCGGTTTGTACCGCATGCCAATCTGGCGGTGCTTGACCCGATTTGGACCACCGCCTATGTGACACGCAACCACGGCTATATGATTTACGACACCTTGTTCTCGGAAGATGCAAAAGGTAATATACAGCCGCAAATGGTGCAAAGCCACAGCACCAGCAAAGACGGCAAGGTGTGGAATTTCAAGTTGCGCCCTGGCTTGGCGTTTCACGATGGCAAACCAGTGACCAGCGAGGACGTGGCCGCGTCCTTGAAGCGCTGGGCCAGCCGAGACACCATGGGCGGGGTGTTGTTTGGCTTTGTCGACAAGCTCGAAACCACAGATCCAACAACCCTGCGCATGCAGTTGAAAGAGCCTTGCGCCATCGTGCTCGAGGCTTTGGGCAAAGCATCCAGCAACGTACCTTTCATCATGCCCGCCCGCATCGCGGCCACGCCAGGCACCGAGCAAATCAAAGAACACATCGGCTCTGGCCCGTTCATCTTCAAGGCAGACGAGTTCAAGCCCGGCTCGATCGCGGTCTATGCGCGCAACACCAAGTACCTGTCACGCGCTGAGCCTTCGAGCGGCTTGGCCGGTGGCCGCACGGTCAACTTTGACCGCGTGGAATGGGTCATCATCCGCGACCCGCAAACCCAGTTCAATGCGATCCTGGCTGGCGAAGTCGACATGGTCGAGCAGCCCAGCTTCGAGCAATATGCGACCTTGAAGAATTCTGCCGGCGTGACCGTGGATGACTTCACCCCCGCCGGCTTTCAATACGTGATGCGTTTCAACCACCTGCACCCACCGTTCAACAACCCCAAGGTTCGCCAGGCCGCCATGTTGGCCGTGGGCCAACAAGCCTTCATCAATACCCAAGTGGGTGTGGCCGAGTTGGTCAAACCCTGCCGCAGCATTTACCCTTGCAGCTCCGCTTTCGCCGATGAAAACACCGGCAGCTTCACCGGCGTGGCCAACCCAGCCAAAGCGCGTGAATTGCTCAAAGAAGCGGGTTACGACGGCACGCCGATTGTCATGATGCGCCCGACCGATTTGGCAGCGATCACCAAATTGCCCTTGGTGGCCAAGCAGCAGTTGGAGGCGGCAGGCTTCAAGGTGGATTTGCAGCAAATGGACTGGGCCTCCTTGGTGGCCCGTCGCGCCAAAAAAGACCCGCCGACTCAAGGCGGCTGGCACATGTTCTTCACCACCTGGAGCGCGCAAGACATTGACAGCCCCTTGAGCAGTGCCATGCTCAATGCCAAAGGGGCGACCGGTTGGTTTGGCTGGCAAGACGAACCTCGCATTGAAGCCTTGAAGGCGACATTCGCCCGCACCCAAGGGGTTGCCGAGCAGAAAAAAATCGCCTCCCAAATCCAAGCCCTGGTGTTTGAAACCGCTGCCTTTGTGCCGCTGGGCCAATACCGTAACCCGACCGTGTTGCGCAACAACGTGAGCGGCATGCTGCAAACCCCTGGCATCCCGGTCATGTGGGGCTTGGCCAAGCGCTGACATGGCTGGATTCTTTTTTCGCCGCTTGCTGGCGGTACTGCCGGTCTTGTTGGTGGTGTCCTTGGTGGTTTTTTTCATGCTGCGACTCGCCCCTGGTGACCCGGCAGCGGTGATCGCGGGCAACAACGCCACGGCCGAAGACATCGCCCAGATCCGCACCCAACTCGGCTTGGACAGCCACATCGTCAGCCAATACGGCATTTGGATGGGTCGTGTGTTGCAAGGCGATTTTGGTTACTCTTTTTACTTGGGCCAACCGGTGCTTGCGCTGATCGCTCAGCGCGTGGAACCCACCTTGTCGCTGGCCCTGGGCACGGCCTTGTTGGCGGTGTTGATCGCGGTACCGCTGGGCAGCTTGGCGGCTTGGCGCATGGGCGGCTGGTTGGACCGCGCTTTGTCGGCGTTTTCGGTGGCCGGGTTTTCGGTGCCGGTGTTTGTCATTGCTTACCTGTTGATTTACGTGTTCGCCATGCAACTGCAATGGTTGCCGGTGCAGGGCTACAAGCCCCTGACTGGCCCGCAGTCAGCAGGCTGGCTGGGCTGGGCGCGGCAGTTGGTCTTGCCTTGGTTGACCCTGTCGACGATTTACATCGCTTTGATTGCACGCATCACCCGTGCCAGCGTGTCCGAGGCCTTGGGTGAAGACTACATTCGCACTGCGCGGGCCAAAGGTGTGGGCGAGTTGGTGGTGTTGTGGCGCCATGCCTTGGCCAACGCAGCGGTGCCGATCGTCACCGTGATTGGCATTGGCGTGGCCCTGCTGATCGGTGGTGTGGTGGTCACCGAAACCGTGTTCGCGATCCCAGGCCTAGGGTCGCTGACGGTCGACGCGGTGCTCAACCGCGACTTCCCGGTGATCCAAGGCCTGGTGCTGCTGTTCTCGGTGAGCTATGTCGGCATCAACCTGTTGGTGGACACCAGCTACCTGTGGCTGGACCCCAGGATTCGCCACAGATGAGCCCGCTGCAGCAAGGTCTTTGGCAGCATGGTTCGGTGCGTTTTGGTGGCGTGGTTTTGCTCGCCATGCTGCTGGTCTCCCTGCTGGCGCCTTGGCTGGGCACGGTCGATCCAGCCGCCATGGATGCCAACCAGGTCAACACGGCATTGGGCAGCGCGGGTGCTTTTACGCTGCCAGACGGGCGCGTCGTCTCGCACACCTTCTGGCTGGGCACCGACAGCTTTGGCCGCGATGTCTACAGCCGGGTGCTGTTTGGCGGTCGCATCTCGCTGTGGGTGGGTATCGCCACCGCGGTGTTGGCGCTGGGCCTGGGTGGTTTGTGCGGCATGTTGGCGGGCTACTTTCGGCAGGTGGACATGCTGCTCATGCGTTTCATGGACGGGTTGATGGCGATACCTGCCGTGCTGTTGGCGATCGCTCTGGTGGCCACACTCGGCGCGAACGTGGCCACCGTGGTGATCGCGATCGCCATCCCCGAGGTGCCGCGCGTGACCCGCCTGGTGCGCTCGCTGGTGTTGACCTTGCGTGAAGAGCCCTATGTGGAAGCGGCCCGCGCGTTGGCCACGTCAACGCCGGTGATTTTGTGGCGACACATCCTGCCCAACGCGATCGCACCGCTCTTGGTGCAAGGCACCTTCGTCGCGGCCTCGGCGGTGTTGACCGAAGCCATCTTGAGTTTTTTGGGGCTGGGCCTGCCGCCCGATGTGCCCACTTGGGGCAACATCATGGCCGAGGGTCGGGTGCAGTTCAGCCAACAGCCCGGGCATGTGTTGTTTCCGGCAATGTTTTTGGTGCCTACCGTGTTGGCCATCAACCTCTTGGGTGATGGGCTGCGCGACGTGCTCGACCCGAAATTTGCCAAACGGGTGGGCTGATGCAGACACCGGTGTTGGACATCCAGCAACTGAGCGTGGCCTTGCCCACAGGGGCAGACCGCGGCCATGCCTTGCAAGACATCAGCTTGCGATTGCATGCGGGACAAACCCTGTGCGTGGTGGGTGAGTCGGGTTCGGGCAAATCGGTGTTGGCCACCACGGTCATGGGCTTGCTGGCCAAAGAACTGCGTGTGACCCATGGCCGTGTGCATCTGCAAGGCGAGGCCTTGTTGGCGGCCAGCCCTGCGCGCTTGCGGGCCCTGCGAGGCCAAGCCATGGGCATGGTGTTCCAGGAACCCATGACCGCCTTGAACCCGGTGATGCGGTGTGGCGAGCAAATCGACGAGGTCTTGCAAACACACACCAACAGCACACGCGACGAACGCCGCGCCCAGGTGTTGGCGATCATGCAAGCGGTGCGCTTGCCCGATCCTGAGCGCATCTGGCAAAGTTATCCGCACCAACTGAGCGGTGGTCAACGCCAGCGCATCGTCATCGCCATGGCCATGGTCATGAAACCCGCTTTGCTGATTTGTGACGAGCCGACCACGGCACTGGACGTGACCACCCAGCAAGAGATCTTGCAACTGATCCAAACCTTGCAGCAAGACACGGGCAGCGCGGTGCTGTTCATCACCCATGACATGGGCGTGGTGGCTGACATCGCCGACCAGGTGCTGGTGATGCACCAAGGCCAAGCGGTCGAAATCGGCAGCCGCGACGATCTGCTCAAGCGACCCCAGGCCGCCTACACCCAAGCCTTGCTCGCGGCGGTGCCGAGCATGACGCCGCCGCCCGCCAAAGCCTTGCCCGATACCGCGGCGGTGTTGCGGGTGGCGGGTTTGGGCAAGCGTTACGACAAGCATTGGGCCTTGCAAGACGCGGCTTTGCGTGTGCGTGCCGGTGAAACCGTTGGCATCGTGGGCGAATCCGGCTCGGGCAAATCCACCTTGGCGCGCTGCGTCTTGCGCCTGATCGATCCAAACGCTGGCGACATCCATTGGGGCGAGGACAACATCGCCACCTGGTCGCAGGCGCGCTTGCGACCGCTGCGCCACCGGGTGCAGGTGGTGTTCCAAGACCCCAACCGCTCCTTGAACCCACGCTTGCGCATCGGCCAATCGCTGGTGGAAGGTGCACGCAATTTTGGTCAAACCGCGGCACAGGCAGAGCAACGCGCCCGTGGTTTGCTGACGCAAATGCGTTTGCCTGACAGCGCCTGGGACCGTTACCCCAGCCAGTTCAGCGGTGGGCAGCGCCAGCGCATCGCCTTAGCCCGCGCCTTGGCTTGCCAACCTGAGGTGCTGGTGGCCGATGAGGCGGTCAGCGCTTTGGATGTGTCGGTGCAAGCGCAGATCTTGGATTTGCTGCGCGAGGTGCAAGCCCACATGGGGCTGGGCATCTTGTTCATCACCCACGACCTGCGGGTGGCAGCGCAGCTTTGCGACCAGGTGGTCGTGATGCACCAAGGGCGTATCGTCGAGCATGGCCTGACCTCGCAGGTCTATGCCCAGCCGCAGCACGTCTATACCCGCCAATTGTTGGCCAGTGCACCTGTCTGGCAACGTGTTTGAAACCTGGAATGGCTGCCATGACCGACCTGACCCAAACCACCGCCACCGACTTGCTCGCGCTCTACCGCAGCGGTCAAGTCTCCCCTGTGCAAGTGACCCAAGCGGTGCTCGCTCGCATCGCCGAGCTCAACCCGCGCTTGAACGCGTTTTGCCTGGTGGACGGGGAGGCTGCATTGCAGTCAGCCCGCGAGAGCGAAGCGCGTTGGCAGGCCCACCGGCAAACAGGCGCTCAGGTGTTGCCACTCGATGGCGTGCCGGTGTCGATCAAAGACCTGATCTTGACCCGTGGCTGGCCCACCTTGCGCGGCAGCCGCAGCGTGAGTTCGGATCAGCCTTGGCTGGTGGATGCACCGGTCACAGCGCGTTTGCGCGAAGCAGGCGCGGTGCTGCTGGGCAAAACCACCACACCCGAATTCGGTTGCAAGGGCGAAACCAACTCCCTGCTAACGGGCATCAGCCGCAACCCTTGGCACTTAGACCACACACCGGGCGGCTCGTCAGGCGGCGCCTCCGCCGCCGTGTCTGCCGGTTTGGGGCCCTTGGCCGTGGGCACCGATGGCGCGGGCAGTGTGCGCATCCCAGCGGCCTTTTGCGGCAATGTGGGCTTCAAGCCCAGCTTTGGTCGGGTACCCGCCTATCCCTTGTCGCCGTTTGGCTCCGTGGCGCATCTGGGCCCGCACGCCATGACCGTGGCCGACACCGCGCTCATGATGAACACCCTCAGCCAGCCCGATGCACGCGACTGGACCGCCTTGCCCCACGCCGAGGTGGATTACTTGGCAGGTTTGCAGGCTGGTGTGCAAGGGATGCGCGTGGCGTATTCGCCGACTTTGGGCTATGCCAGCCATATCCATTCCGAGATCGCAGCGGCCACCGCTCAGGCCGC
Organism: Bordetella parapertussis; assembly: GCA_945873925.1. GTDB lineage: Bacteria > Pseudomonadota > Gammaproteobacteria > Burkholderiales > Burkholderiaceae_C > Limnohabitans. The sequence goes on along the minus strand of CAMCES010000006.1, from coordinate 35,127 downwards.
TCAGCATTTGCAAGACTTGGGTGCGCTGGTTGAAATCGTCGATCCATTGACAGAAGACCCCTTGGACATCACCACCGGCTTGTGGTTTGCGGCAGCTCACCAGGTGTGGCGCAGCTTGAGCCCAGCGCAACAAGCCTTGACCGACCCCGACTTCCAGGCGCAAGCCGAGCTGGGTGCCCAGTTGGATGCCAACGCCATCCATGCTCTGAACCAGCGGCGTGGCCTTTTGGGTTCGCAGTTGCGACAATTCATGCAGCGCTTTGACCTGATCTTGACCCCCAGCACCGCCGTGCCTGCCTTCAAAGCGCGGCCTGCGGGACACAGCCCGATGACCTCGCAAGCCATGCTGGGCTGGACCCCGTTCAGCTACCCGTTCAACCTGAGCCAGCAACCGGCCATCAGTCTGCCTTGTGGTTTGACCAGCGAGGGCTTGCCCATGGGTGTGCAGTTGGTGGGGCCGATGTTTGGCGACGCCAAGGTGTTGCAAGCGGCCAAGGCCTTGGAGACCTGTTACCCCTTGCTGCGTCCTACACTCTCTTGATTTGGCGACTTCCACTTGATGACAACACCTCTTTTCATCGTCGGCATCGGCGGCACCTTGCGTGAGGGCTCCACCAGCGAGCAAGCCCTGCGACTGTCTTTGGCCCATGCCGCCCATTTGGGTTGCGATACCCAACTGTTTGCAGGACCGGATTTGCATTTGGGCATGTATGACCCCAGACGGCAGGACCGCAGCCCTGCTGAAAGCGCTTTGGTTGAGGCCTTGCGCCGGGCTGATGGTGTGATTTTTTCCACGCCCAGCTACCACGGCAGTGTCTCTGGCTTGATCAAAAACGCGATCGATTACATCGAAGACATGAACCAAGACGACCGGGTCTATTTGTCGGGCCGCGCCGTAGGCTGCATGGTGTGTGCCTACGGCCCGCAGGCGATGGGCACCACCTTGTCCGCGATGCGAGACATCGTTCACAGCTTGCGCGGCTGGCCCACGCCCTTTGGCGCGTCCATCAACGTTACCCAATATCCATTTGGCGGTGCTGGCCAAGCCGCCGACCCCCTGGTCTTGCAAGCCTGCGAAACCGTGGCGGCAGAAGTCATTCAATTTGCCCAACATGCGCGAAACGCGAATTGAGCAAGGCGTGGGTATCATCCTGCCCTGGCTACCTGCTGCACCCTGACATGACTTTCATCGCCCTCGACGTTGGCAATACCCGCCTGAAATGGGCTGTGTACGACAGTCACCACCCTGAAGCCAAACTGCTCACGCAGGGCGCGGTGTTCCTCGAGCACATCGACCGCCTGGCTGAACAGGATTGGAAAACCTTGCCGCACCCCAGCGAGATGCTCGGATGCATCGTCGCCAGCGACGCGTTGCGCCGCCGCGTGGGCGAACAAATGGAGTTGTGGGACTTGGCCCCGCGCTGGGTCGTGCCCCGCGCGCAAGAGGCTGGTCTGGTCAATGGCTATGACCACCCGACGCGTTTGGGTGCAGACCGCTGGGTTGCGATGATCGGCGCTTTGGCCCGCATGCGGCAGCAAACCCAAGTTGAGGCCCCTCGCCCGATGGTGGTGGTGATGGTGGGCACGGCGGTGACCGTGGAAGCCATCGATACCCATGGACATTTTTTGGGTGGCTTCATCCTGCCCGGGCACGGCATCATGCTGCGTGCCTTGGAGTCAGGCACGGCGGGTTTGCGCGTCCCCACGGGTGAGGTGCGGGAATTTCCGACCAACACCAGCGACGCGCTCACCAGCGGTGGCACCTTTGCCATCGCGGGCGCGATCGAGCGCATGGTGCAGCATGTGCGGCAACATACCCATGCCGAACCGCTTTGCTACATGACCGGCGGCGCCGGTTGGAAAATGGCCCCCAGCATGTCAGTGAAGTTTGAACTGGTCGAGAGCTTGATATTCGACGGTTTGCGGCAAATCGCCCATCAGCGCTTGACCACCTGAACCGCGCAGTCGTAAAACACCGGCGCGCGCCCCATGTCGGTGAGCAACTGCGAGGTGAGCTCATTCACGTTCTTGCCATCGGTGCCGAGTTTGCGCCACCAAATGCCCAAACCGATCACCAAGCCCGGCTGGGCTCGTGTTGTGACCTGGGCTTTGCAGGTGTAGCTGCCGCGGTCATTGAACACCCGCACGAATTCACCATCGGACACCCCCCGATCACTGGCGTCTTTCGGATGGATCTCCAGCAACGGCTCGCCCTCCATGTCGCGCAGGCTTTTCACGTTCACAAAGGACGAGTTGAGGAAATTGCGCGCGGGCGGGGAAATCATCGCCAAGGGATAGGGCGCTTGCGGGTTGGCCGGTTCGTAATTGGGCAGGTAGTCGGGTACACCGTCTTGCCCCAGAGCCAGCAGGCTTTGGCTGAGGAATTCGCACTTGCCTGACGGCGTGGCGAAGCCACCGTTGGCAAACGGTGCATCTGACACCGGCCAGTGTGCGAAGCCGTCTTGCAGCAACTGTTCCCAGGTGACCGGTGCGGCGCTTTGCAGGTTGCGCGGGTGTTGCAGCGCCAAGCGGCACAGGCTTTCATCGTCTTCTTGCAGCAAGGGGTTGTGCAAGCCCATGCGCAAGGCGAGTTCTCGAAAGATCTGCGTGTTGGTTTTGGTCTCACCCAGCGGTTCGATGGCTGGGCGGTTCAACAGCACATCGGTGTGGCCATAGCTGTTGTGGATGTCCCAGTGTTCAAGTTGGGTCGTGGCGGGCAGCACATAGTCGGCATGGTCGGCGGTGTCGGTCATGAAATGCTCGAGCACCACGGTGAACAGGTCTTCGCGGGCAAAGCCTTTGACCACTTTGGCCGACTCGGGTGCGACCGCCACCGGGTTGCTGTTGTAAACCACCACGGCGTCGATCAGGCCAGGCGTGTTCAAGGCGTCACCGATGGTGGACATGTTGACCAAGGGCGAGCGCGGGTTGGTCAGCAGGTCTGGGCGTTGCAAGGCCACGCCGTTGTGCAGGGCATGCCCGGAGGCGCTCAGCACCACGCCGCCTGCGCGGTGCCGCCAAGCGCCAATGAGCGCGGGCAGGCAAGCCACGGCCCTGACGGCGTTGCCGCCGCCGCGCGAGCGTTGCACGCCGTAATTCAGCCGAATGCCTGCGGGTTGAATGTGCGCATAGTCGTGTGCGAGTTGGCGGATGTCTTCGATCTTCAATCCGCAGACCTGTGCAGCCCGTTCGGGCGGCCACTGCAAAGCCCGTTCACGCAGCGCTTCAAAGCCCGAGGTGTGTTGGGCAATGTAGCCATGGTCAAGCCAGTCATGGGTGATGAGCTCATGCATCAGCGACAAGGCCAGCGCGGCATCGGTGCCAGGTTGGATGGCCAGGTGCAGATCGCATTTGTCGGCGGTTTCGGTGCGGCGCGGATCGATGCAGACCAGCTTGGCACCTTGCCGCTTGGCTTCTTGCGCGATGCGCCAAAAATGCACGCTGCTGGTGATCGCGTTGCTGCCCCAAATCAAAATGAGTTTGCTTTCCGCAAAAAACTGCACCTGCATGCCCAGCTTGCTGCCAAAGGTGTGGGTCAAGGCCTCGGCACCGGCGCTGGCGCAAATCGTGCGGTCGAGTTGCGCAGCACCCAGCAAGTTGAAAAACCGCATGGCGATCGATTCGCCTTGCACCATGCCCATGGTGCCTGCGTAGCTGTAGGGCAGGATGCGCTCAGGCGTGTGGGCGGCGATGGCATTGAGTCGCGCCGCGATGTCGCTCAAGGCCTCGTCCCAGCTCACCGTCTTGAATTGGCCGCTGCCCTTGGGCCCCACGCGTTTCAGGGGATGCAGCACGCGGTCGGGGTGGTAGCTGCGCTCGGTGTAACGCGACACCTTGGTGCACAACACGCCGTCGGTCAAGGGGTGGTTCGGGTTGCCCTGCACCTTGATGGCCACGCCGTCTTGAACAGTGGTAACCAGAGAGCAGGTGTCGGGGCAGTCGTGCGGGCAGGCGCCCAGGATGGTCTTGGTCATGGCTGCATTGTGCTGTCTCCACAAGGGTTTTGCCATCGGGTAGACTGACAATTCAAGTCATCAATGAGGTGCATGCATGAAACTGCTCGATTCCATGGTGCTCGAAGCCGCCAGCTTGGTGGCGCTGCGCCGCGACATCCACGCCCATCCCGAACTCTGCTTTGAAGAGCAACGCACCTCGGACCTGGTGGCCGCCAAATTGACCGAATGGGGGATCGAGGTGCACCGCGGCCTGGGTACCACTGGCGTGGTCGGCGTCATCCGCAACGGCAGCAGCCCAAGCGCCATCGGCCTGCGCGCTGACATGGACGCCTTGCCGGTCAACGAAGCCAACACCTTTGCCCATGCCAGCCGCCACCCCGGCAAGATGCACGCTTGCGGCCACGACGGCCACACCACCATGTTGCTGGCCGCAGCCCAACACCTGGTCAAACACAAAAACTTTGATGGCACCGTGGTGCTGATCTTCCAACCCGCTGAAGAGGGCGGGGGCGGTGCACGTGAAATGATCAAGGACGGCTTGTTCGAGAAGTTCCCGGTCGATGCGGTGTTTGGTCTGCACAACTGGCCGGGCATGGCGGTTGGCCAACTGGCGGTGAGCGCTGGCCCGGTCATGGCTTCGAGCAATGAATTCAAAATCACCATACAAGGCAAGGGCTGCCATGCGGCTTTGCCGCACAACGGCATCGACCCGGTGCCGATTGCTTGCGAGATGGTGCAAGCCTTCCAAACCATCGTGTCACGCAACCTCAAACCGGTCGACGCTGGGGTGATTTCAGTCACCATGATCCACGCCGGAAAAGCCACCAACGTGGTGCCCAACAGCTGCGAGTTGCAAGGCACGGTGCGCACCTTCACGGTCGAGATGCTCGACATGATCGAGCGGCGCATGCGTACCATCGCCGAGCATGTGAGCGCGGCCCATGAAGCCACGTGTACCTTTGAATTTGTGCGCAATTACCCACCCACGATCAACCATGCCAAGGAAGCCGATTTCGCCCGCGAAGTCTTTGCCGATATCGTCGGTACTGACAACGTGCTGGCGCAAGAGCCCACCATGGGCGCAGAAGATTTCTCATACATGTTGCTGGAAAAACCAGGTGCTTACTTTTTCATCGCTAATGGCGAAGGCCAGCACCGGGAAATCGGCCACGGCGGCGGCCCTTGCACCTTGCACAACCCCAGCTACGACTTCAATGACGACCTGATACCCCTGGGTGGCACGGTCTGGGTGCGCATGGTCGAGCGGTTCCTGCCCCGCGCTTGAAGCACATCGGCCGATCTGCCAACCCGGGTGAACTCAAACGCTGGCTGAATCGGCTGGCGGGTTGTAGACCGTCAGCAAGCCCATGAGTTGCGCCTTGGGCTGGGGTTCCAGATAGGGCAGCACCAAGCACAGCAGCTGTTGCGCTCCGTTGAGCACACTGTGCGTAGCGCTGTCGTCCTCCAGGGCATGGCGCGGGTTGCGCACATAGGCGTAACTCAGCCACCAGGTAAGCATCACCACCATCTGGGTGGCGCAATAACCGCGTTCGGTATCGGTCTGCGCGAGCAACTCGGCTTGGCGCAAATTCGCCAACAATGTTTGGAAGGCTTGCTCTTTCAAGGCCAAGATCTGTTTGACCTGGCTCTCCAGATGCCTGTTTTTGCTGAGCAAGTCGTTCAGGTCGCGGTAGATGAACCGGTAGCGCCAGACCAACTCCAACAGCGAGTGGATGAAAAACCAGGTGTCTTCCATGTCGCGCACATCCTGGGCCGCGGGCAACAGGTGCAGCATCTCGGCTTGGTAGGCATCGAACAAAGTGTTGACCAACTGTTCTTTGCTGGCGTAGTGGTAGAACAAATTGCCAGGGCTGATGCCTAAGTCAGAGGCGATCAAAGTGGTGGCCACGTTGGGCTCGCCAAAACGGTTAAAGAGTTGCAATGCCGACGTCAGTATCCGCTCGGCGGTGCGACGGGGCGCTTTTTTCACCATGTCAGGTGTCGCTGGCTTTGCCTTTGGTACCGGTCGGCTTGGCCGCCAACTGGGCCTCGAGTGCCGCGACCCGTTCCTGCAAATCAGCCAGGTCTTTGGCGCTGGGCAAGCCCATGTGCTGCAAAGCCTTGGCCACGCGCTCTTCAAAAATGCCCTCCAAGCGGTCGATTTGACCAGTGGCGCGTTGCCCCATGTCGTTGGCCATAGCCGACATTTTTTCAGCCGCTTGGGCCACCTTGGCCTGCGCTTGTTGGGTGGCTTCTTGCAGCTTGGTACCGTCTTTCACCAGGGTTTCAAAGATCTTGGTGCCCTCTTGCTGGGCTTTGGCAAACGCGCCCATGCCAGCGAGCCAAATTTGCTGGGCTGAGTCCTTCATGTGCTCACTCATTTTCAAGGGGTCGAAATCGGGCGGGGTGCTGGCCATGGGGTTTCTCCTGTGCAAATCTGACCAATTTAACCGGTTTACAATGATTTCATTTCTAAAAGCATTTATTTGACACCCATGCTGTGGTATGCAGTCCATTCCAAACCGAAGCAAGAGCTCCGCGCGGTCGAAAACCTGGAAAACCAGGGTTTTGAGTCCTGGTTGCCCATGTTGACCGTGGAAAAACTGCGGCACGGCCGCTTGACCGAGGTGGTCGAACCGATGTTCAGCCGTTACTTGTTCATCCGTTTGGACACCGAGCATTCCAACTGGTCACCGATCCGCTCGACCATCGGCGTGAGCCGTTTGGTGAGCTTTGGCAACCGCCCAGCCCCGATTGCCGATGCATTGATCCAAGCTTTGCGCCAGTGGCCCGAACGCGCCCCTGAGCGTTTGTTTCGTGCGGGACAAGAAGTCAGCTTCATTGACGGACCGCTCAAAGGCTTGCAAGGCATCTACCAGGCAGACAGCGGTCAAGCGCGCGCCATGATCTTGGTCGAACTCATGAGTCAGCAACACCTGGTCAAAGCCCAATTGCGTGACCTGCATCCGCTGAGCGCCTGAACCATGAACAACACGCCCCAACATATCGCCATCATCATGGACGGCAACGGCCGCTGGGCCAAACAGCGCCTGATGCCCCGTACCGTGGGTCATGTGCGTGGTGCCGCCAATGTGCGCAGCATCGTCAAAGCCTGCAGCGACCAAGGCGTGCGCTACCTCACCTTGTTTGCCTTCAGTTCTGAAAACTGGCGACGCCCGCCTGAAGAAGTCTCGGCCTTGATGGGCCTGTTCAAGCAATACCTGCAAGATGAAATCGCCGAACTCAAGGCGGCGGGCATTCGTCTTCGGGTGATCGGAGACCGCAGTGCCTTCGCGCCGGTGCTGCAAGCCAGCATGGACCGGGCCGAGCAAGAAACCGCGCACAACACCCGCTTTCATTTGACGATCGCCGCCAACTACGGCGGTCAGTGGGACCTGCTCAATGCCATGCGCGACTGGCAAATGGCCCATCCCAACAAAACCCTGCAAGACATGGATGCCGATGCCTTGGCAGTCCATTTGAGCACCGCCGATTTGCCCGACCCCGAGTTGCTCATTCGCACCGGCGGCGAGTCGCGCATCAGCAATTTCATGTTGTGGCAGACAGCCTATACCGAGCTGTATTTCACCGACATGCATTGGCCCGACTTTGATGCGCGGGCCTTGAAAAAAGCGATTCAATCCTACGGCCAACGGGTGCGCCGTTTTGGCCGCACCGATGAGCAGGTCAAAGATCAGCTAATATCGCATCCGCAGACATAGTCATTCATTTACAACGCTTCCTGTTCATTTTGACAGGCGTTTTCATACACATAGATTGTCCAGGCCATGCCACAGGTTCACCACATGAAGAACGATTCGCGCCCGCCTCAGCCCCGCAAAGAACAGATGCCTGCTCGCAGCGGTCGGTGCATCGCGCTGATTGACAGCAATTACATGGCTTGGCTGATGCGCCAGGCCAGCCAGGACGCGGCTGAGCCTGAGGCTTACAACCGCCTGGGCCTGATCCCCAGCTTGGTCCAAGCGCTCAAGCTTGCCGGCTTGGGCTTGGATGTGCAGCGTGTGTATTGGTACACAGACAACCCGGACAACCAGTTTCCCCAAGACCAAATCGTGCGCCTCTTAGACAGCGCGGCGGGTGAGCCCAGCGACGTGGTGTTGCAAGCCATGTCCTCAGACATCAACCGTTTGGCCGAGCGCCGTGCCTGCGATCACCTGCTGATTGCCAGCGATGACGATCGTTTGACTGGCGTGATCGATGAGGCCCAACTGCATGGTGTGAATGTGTATTTGCTGGCCGATGAATCGGCCCGCCACATGGACCAGTTGGTCAACGAAGACCCGGCGTGGTGTCGTTTGCTCGGGCAAGCCGATCGCCGGGTGTTGATGCTGCCGCAAGCCGCCCGCGAATTCACCGCCCAGCCCCGCACCGCCGCGCCTGCCATGGATCCTGAGGTGGTGCGTGTCAAGTTACAAGAAGTGGTCGACCAATGGTGGGGCGACGAACCCGAAGACCTGCGGGAAGACTTGCGTGACGAGTTGCGCGGCAGCCAAGGCTTGCCGCAAGAGGTGGACCGCCACATGCTGCTGCGGGTGCGCCGCGCCTTGGACCGCCCCTTGAGCTTCCCGGAGAAAAAAATGCTGCGCGAAATGGTGCGCAACAAGGTCTTGGGCTTGACGCCTGAGGGCATGCCTGCATGAGCATCCTGGTCACCGGGGGCGCTGGTTTCATCGGCAGCAATTTTGTCCACCAGTGGTTGGCATCCTCCGATGAAACCTTGGTCAACCTCGACAAGCTGACCTACGCCGGGAACCTCGCCAATTTGGCTGAGTTGCAAGCCGACCCTCGCCATGTGTTTGTGCAAGGCGACATTGGCGACACCGCCCTGGTGCCGCAGTTGTTGGGGCAACACCAAGTCCGAGCCGTGGTGCATTTCGCCGCCGAGTCGCATGTGGACCGCTCGATCCATGGCCCAATGGACTTCATCCAAACCAATGTGGTGGGCAGCTTTCAATTGCTCGAGTCGGTGCGCGCTTACTGGTCGGCGCTGCCAGATGACGCCCGGTCCGCTTTTCGGTTTTTGCATGTCAGCACCGACGAGGTGTATGGCAGCTTGGCGCCAGACGCACCCGCTTTCACCGAAACCCATACTTTCGAGCCCAACAGCCCCTACAGCGCGAGCAAAGCAGCCTCGGACCATTTGGTCCGCGCTTGGCACCACACCTACGGCTTGCCGGTGCTCACCACCAACTGCAGCAACAACTACGGCCCGTTTCACTTCCCCGAAAAGCTCATTCCTTTGGTGATCCACAACGCCTTGGCGGGCAAGCCGTTGCCGATTTATGGCGACGGGATGCAAGTGCGTGATTGGTTGTATGTGCAAGACCACTGCAGCGCGATCCGCCGGGTGCTTGAGGCGGGCCGCTTGGGTGAAACCTACAACGTCGGCGGCTGGAACGAAAAGCCCAATATCGAGGTGGTTCGCACTTTGTGCAGCTTGCTTGATGTCCTTCAACCTCGCGCTGACGGCCAGAGCTACGCCACGCAAATCACCTATGTGAAAGACCGTGCCGGGCATGACCGCCGCTACGCGATCGATGCACGCAAGATCGAACAAGAACTTGGCTGGCGACCGCAAGAAACTTTCGAGACCGGTTTGCGCAAAACCGTGGCATGGTATTTGGCCAACAGCGATTGGGTGGCCAATGTGACCAGCGGCCAATACCGCCAATGGGTCGGCAAGCAGTATGGCGCCTAGTGGCGTCTTGTTGTTGGGCGCGGCCGGGCAACTCGGTCATGAGCTGCACCAGACTTTGCATGCCATCGGCCATGTCACCGCGCTGACCCGCACGGAGCTCGATTTGTCGGATGCCCAAGCGGTACGCGCCTGCGTGTTGGCACACCACCCCCGCTGGATCGTCAATGCAGCCGCCTACACGGCGGTTGACCGGGCCGAGCAAGAGCCCGCCCTGGCCGCCAGCATCAACGCCACGGCGCCTGGCGTGATGGCCGAGGTGGCGGCTGACTTGGGTGCGGGTTTGGTGCATTACTCGACCGACTATGTGTTCAATGGACGCGCCCAGCATCCCTACCGCGAGGGTGATGTCACCGACCCGCAGTCGGTCTATGGCCGCACCAAACGAGACGGCGAGCAAGCCGTGTTGGCCAGCGGCGCCAGGCACCTGAGCTTGCGCAGCTCGTGGGTGGTGGGTGCGCATGGCCACAATTTTTTGAAAACCATGCTGCGTCTGGGCCAAGAGCGTGACAGCTTGCGCGTGGTGGCCGACCAAGTGGGTGCGCCCACGTCAGCGGCCTGGATGGCGGCGGTCACGGTGCGAGCCATGCAGTTGTCTGACCGCGATGGCTTGTCTGGCTTGTTTCACCTGACGCCTGCGGGCCAGACTTCATGGCACGCTTACGCCGAGTATGTTTTTCAGCAAGCCAGGCGACAGGGTTGGGACTTGAAGGTTGCCCAGGTGCAAGCGATCCGCACCGATGAATATCCCTTGCCTGCTGCGCGCCCGGCGTATTCATTGATGGACAGCAGCCGGTTGGCCAAGGCTCTGGACATGGATTTGCCGCCATGGCAGACCGGTGTGGACGCGGTGCTGCAGGCGTTGCGGCAAGCCTAGTCAGCCCGGGGCCCAGGGCATCATTGAATTTGCCACTGCAAGCCCACTTGCACCCGGCTGTTGCGAGGCTCTTTCACCAATTTCATCACACCCGACACTTTGGCCAAGACGACGTCCGAGTCGTCTATCCATGCCCAGCGGACATAGGGCAGCAGCTTGCCGCCTGAGGTCTCCCAGGCTGTGCTGGCTTGCAGGTAAAAACCCCGGTTTTGGGTATTCGTGACATCTTCGCTGTTGGCGGTGGCTTGCGACAAACGCGACTCATGTTGCCCCCAGAGCAACACGCCAGCATCCCACTCCCAAGCTTGGGCGGCAGGCAAGGTCCAACGCAGTGGCAACCACATTTGGGTTGACATCCGCTCATAGCCGCCATGGCCCACGCTGGTGATGCCGCGCATGTTGCTGTAATCGGTGTGCAGGGCCAAGCCATAGGCGAGATCAGGCATCCAGCCGACGGCTGTCATCACGCGCCAACGGGTGTGCAGCGTCGGCCGGCGCTTCAAGCTGCCCGACACCGGGCTGCTGTAGTTTTGCAGGCCCCAAATCCCATCGGCTTCGAGCTGCACCCCGGTGCGTTGAACCTGGTCGTGGTTGCGCCAGTGCAAGCCGATCTCGGGGCCTTGCAGTTGCATCAGCGACTCGCTGTAGCGTTGCACACCCAAGCCCATGCGCCAAACCTGGTCCGAGGGGGCTGCGGTTTGGGCGTGGCCGCTGCCCAGACTCAAGCAAAAGCAGGCCAGCCAGAGCCAAGCCATTTGTCGAATGCGTTTAAGGTAGGTCATGGTGTCAGCATTTGGTTTGAATTGATAATCAACCATCTTAATGACGAACATGACAGGGCATATGAATCCATCTCGCAAAGGCATTTTGTTGGCAGGCGGCTCCGGCACCCGCTTGTATCCCCTGACCCAAGCGGTCAGCAAGCAGCTGATGCCGGTGTATGACAAACCGCTGGTGTATTACCCCTTGACCACCTTGATGCTCAGTGGCATCCGTGAAGTCTTGGTCATCTCGACCCCCCAGGACACGCCGCGCTTTGCCGAATTGCTGGGGGACGGCTCGCCATGGGGCATGTCCATCCAATACGCGGTGCAGCCTTCGCCAGATGGTTTGGCGCAGGCCTTCATCATCGGCAAAGATTTTGTCAACCACCAGCCCAGCGCCTTGGTGCTGGGGGACAATATTTTTTACGGCCACGATTTGGTCAAGCAGCTGCAAGCCTCGCACGCCCGCACCGAGGGCGCGACCGTGTTTGCCTACCATGTGACCGACCCCGAGCGCTATGGTGTGGTGACCTTTGACGCGCAACACAAAGCCATTCAGATCGAAGAAAAACCGAAACACCCCAGCTCGAATTACGCCGTGACCGGGCTTTATTTCTATGACCAGCAGGTGTGTGATATTGCCGCTGATATTCAACCGTCGGCGCGCGGTGAATTGGAAATCACCGATGTGAACAAGCGCTATTTGAATCAACAGCAATTGAATGTGGAAACCATGGGCCGGGGTTATGCCTGGCTCGACGCCGGTACCCATGACGGCTTGCTGGAGGCCGCCACCTTCATTGCCACGTTGCAAAAGCGCCAAGGCTTGATGGTGGCTTGCCCCGAAGAAATCGCCTATGCGCAAGGCTGGATCAGTGCTGAAGCTGTGAAAACACTGGCGGCCCCCTATCAAAAAACCCATTATGGGCAATACCTTTTGAAATTACTGGACTGACATGCCTTATGCCGTTGAAAACACCGGTTTGAAAGACGTTTTATTGCTCAAACCCAAGGTATTTACCGATGCCCGGGGCTTTTTCTTTGAAAGTTTCAACCAGCGGGAATTTGAAAAAGCCACAGGTTTGAATATCCCATTTGTTCAAGATAACCACAGTTTGTCCCAGCAAGGGGTGCTGCGTGGCCTGCATTTCCAAAAGCAATTTCCGCAAGGCAAATTGATTCGGGTGGTGCGTGGCGAGATATTCGATGTGGCGGTGGACATTCGCCCTGAATCGCCCCAATACGGGCAATGGACTTCAACCCTTTTGAGTGGAGAAAACCACCACCAGCTGTGGATTCCGCCGGGTTTTGCGCATGGCTTTTTGGTGCTGAGCTCGCAGGCCGAGGTGATTTACAAAACCACGGATTACTGGGTCGCCAGCGACGAGGAGGCGATGATCTGGAACGACCAGGATATTGGGATTGATTGGCCGCTGGGAGCAATTCAGGGGCCGCCGCAGCTGTCTGCGAAAGACGCTGCGGCCAGGCGGTTTAAACAGCCGCTTTGATTTCTGCGCTGGCCAAGGTGCCGGCCGCGTGCAAGGCCTGCACCCACTGGGGCATGCGGCCTCGGCCTGTCCAGGTTTGTGCGGCATTGGCCGGGTCACGGTATTTGGGCGCGACTTTTTTGCCAGCGGTGGTATTTTTGGCTTGCGGTGTTTTGGCCGCGGACTTCACAGCCGGCTTGGCTTTGCCCTTGCTGCCCATGGCGGCGGCAATATCGGCGGCGGTCAGGCCGGCGGCATGGGCAATTTGAGCGATTTGGGCCAAGGCTTTATCGTGGGTGCGCGACATGAGTCGCCTTTCTTCTTTTTCAAGCTTGATTCGAGCAGCGCGGATTTTTTCTAATTGGCTGGCAGGACTCATGCGTGTCATGGTTTCTCCATATGTTTGGTATTTGAAAGACATATTATGGCCGATATTCAAATCCAATTAAATTGATATTCAAATGCCAGTCCTCCACTTAATATAAAAACACCTGCTTGCCCCGGGTTTGATGGTTAATCGCTCAGGCCGCGCCTGCCTTGTTTGTCTGCGCCAAGGCTTGGTGCACAATGCAAGAAATCCACGTCGATCCATGAACACCAACGACAAATCCACCCATCCCTTGCGCGATACCGCAGACACCTTGGCGCAGGCACTGCCCTATATCCGTCAATTCCACGGCAAAACCCTGGTCATCAAATACGGTGGCAACGCCATGACCGACCCGGCACTGCAGGCCGGTTTCGCCGCCGATGTGGTGCTCCTGAAGTTGGTGGGCATGAACCCGGTGGTGGTCCATGGCGGCGGGCCACAAATTGAAAACGCCCTGCAGCGCTTGGGTAAAAAAGGCGAGTTCATCCAAGGCATGCGGGTCACCGACGCCGAAACCATGGAGGTGGTGGAATGGGTGTTGGCCGGTGAGGTCCAGCAAGACATCGTGGGCCTGATCAACCAGGCCGGCGGCAAGGCTGTTGGCTTGACCGGGCGCGACGGCGGCATGATCCGCGCGACCAAATTGAAAATGCTCGACAACCAAGACCCCAGCATCGAGCATGATGTGGGGCAAGTCGGTGACATCAAAAGCATCGACCCCAGTGTGGTCAAGGCATTGCAAGACGACGCTTTCATACCTGTGATCAGCCCGATTGGCTTTGGTGAAAACAACGAGAGCTACAACATCAACGCGGATGTGGTGGCGGCCAAACTGGCTACCGTGTTGCAGGCTGAAAAGCTGGTTTTGCTCACCAACACCGCAGGTGTGCTTGATAAATCGGGCCAACTGCTGACCAACCTGAGTACCCGCCAAATTGACGCTTTGTTTGCCGATGGCACGATCAGCGGCGGCATGCTGCCCAAGATCAGCAGCGCCTTGGATGCCGCCAAGAGCGGCGTCAACTCGGTGCACATCATCGACGGTCGCCTGCCGCACGCGCTGTTGTTGGAAATCCTGACCGACCAAGCTTTTGGCACCATGATCCGTTCACACTGAACACGCAAGGGAGCCCCCATGGCCGATGAGCAAGCCCCAACCGCCGCCCCTCAAGCCATGCCACGCAAGCGGCCCAAACCGGGCGAGCGGCGCATCCAAATATTGCAAGCCTTGGCGGCCATGCTCGAGCAGCCGGGCGCCGAACGGGTCACCACCGCAGCGCTGGCCGCGCGCTTGGGGGTGAGCGAGGCCGCGCTTTACCGCCATTTCGCCAGCAAAGCCCAGATGTTTGAGGGTCTGATCGATTTCATCGAGACCAGCGTGTTCAGCTTGCTCAACCAAATCACCGAGGGCCCCCATGCGCCAGACGACAAAGTGCGACGCATGGTCACGGTCTTGCTGCAGTTTGCCGAACGCAACCCGGGCATGGCGCGGGTCATGGTCGGCGACGCCTTGGTGTTCGAGAACGACCGTTTGCATCAGCGCATGAATTTGTTTTTCGACAAGGTTGAGGCGAGTTTCAAGCAGGTCCTGCGAGACGCGGCGCAAAACAGTCAATCAACCACCCCCAGCGTGGACGCGCAGGTGCAGGCCTCCCTGTGGGTGTCATTGTTGGTCGGGCGTTTGCAGCGCTTTGCCCGCTCAGGCTATAGACGCTCGCCGCTGGAGCATTTGGACGCGACGCTGGCCATGCTCACATGACCGCACCTACCTGCCAGGGCACGAATTCATTTTGACCATAGCCATGCAGCTCGCTTTTGCTGGGCTGGCCGGAGGCGCACTCGATCATGCGCTGAAAAATCTTTTCACCCATGGCTTGCACGCTCGTGCTGCCGTCGACGATCTCACCGCAGTTGATGTCAATGTCATCGGCTTGACGCGCCCATAAAGCGCTGTTGGTGGCCAGCTTCAAGCAGGGCGAGGGCGCACAACCATAGGCAGAACCGCGCCCGGTGGTGAAACAAATCAGGTTGGCACCACCCGCCACTTGGCCGGTGGCACTCACCGGGTCGTAACCGGGTGTGTCCATGTAGACCAGGCCGTGTGCTTTGACTTGTTCAGCGTATTCATAGACGGCCTCAAGGTTGCTGGTGCCCGCCTTGGCCACCGCGCCCAGGGATTTTTCGAGGATGGTGGTCAAGCCGCCGGCTTTGTTGCCAGGCGAGGGGTTGTTGTTCATCTCGCCGCCGTTGATCGCCGTGTAATGCTCCCACCAGCGGATGCGCTCAATGAGTTTGTCGCCCACCTCACGGCGCACCGCACGCCGGGTGAGCAAATGCTCGGCGCCGTAAATCTCAGGGGTTTCGCTCAAGATTGCGGTACCCCCATGCGCCACCAGCAGGTCCACCGCCGCGCCCAAAGCGGGGTTGGCGCTGATGCCGGAATACCCATCAGAGCCACCGCATTGCAAGCCCACGGTGATATGCGACACGCTGCAAGGCACCCGTTTAACCTGGTTGACCCGGGGCAGCATGGCCTGCACCAAGGCGATGCCTTTGGCCACGGTTTGGCGCGTGCCGCCACTGTCTTGGATGTTGAAGGTTTGCAGGTTGCTGCCTTGGCTCAAACCACTGTGCGACAGCCAGGCGTTGATTTGGTTGGACTCGCATCCCAAGCCCACGACCATCGCGGCCGCGAGGTTGGGGTGGGTGGCGTAGCCCGACAAGGTGCGCTCAAGCAACTGCATGCCCAGGCCCTGGGTGTCCATGCCGCAACCGGTGCCGTGGGTGAGGGCAATCACGCCATCGACTTGGGGGAAGTCAGCCAAGGCAGACGAGTTGTTGAGCTTGGAGAAATGGTCAGCAATGGCACGTGCAACCGTGGCCGAGCAATTCACACTCGACAGGATGGCGATGTAGTTGCGGGTGGCCACCCGACCATCGGGGCGTTGGTAGCCCATGAACTCGGCATAGGCTTTCGTGGGTGGGGGTTTCACATCGGCACCGATCGCATGCTCGCGTGCAAAATTGCCTTTGTCCGGACCCATGTTCAGGTTATGGGTGTGCACATGCTCGCCTGGTGCGATGGCTTTGCTGGCAAAACCAATGACCTGGTTGTAGCGACGCACTGGCGCGCCTTGGGCGATGTCGCGTGTGGCGACCTTGTGGCCAGCCGGCACCAAACCGCGCACGCTCAGGCCTTCTACACTGGCACCAGAGAGCAGTTGCTGGCGGGCAATGACCACATCATCGGCAGAGTGGAGACGAATACAGTTGTGCATGATCGGTCTTCCTATTCAGGTCAGCATCAGGCGCGGCAGCCACAAAGCCATGGCCGGCACATAGGTGATCAACAGCAAACCCGCCAGCAAGGGCGCCAGCCAAGGCAGGATGGCCATGGTGGTGCGCTCGACACTCAGGTGCGCTACCCGTGCCAGCACAAACAGCACCATGCCCATCGGTGGATGCAGCAAGCCAATCATCAGGTTGAGCACCATCACCAGCCCAAAGTGAACCAGGTCGATGCCCAAATGCAGGCAAATCGGGACCAAGATCGGCACCAAAATTGTGATGGCCGCGGTAGGCTCGAGGAAGCAACCAACGAACAACATCAGCAAATTCGCCAGCAGCAAAAACTGCCAAGGTTGGTCGGTCACGCTGAGCACCCAGGTGCTGATGGCAGCGGTCACGCCAGTGGAGGTGAGCAACCAACCAAAAATGCTGGCGGCCGCGACGATGAACAAAACGGTTGCGGTGGTCTCGACCGTGTCCAAGCAAATTTTCAAAAACAACTTCAGGTTCAAGCTACGGTACCAGGCAAAGCCCAGCACCAAAGCCCAGACGCAAGCGGCAATCGCGCCCTCGGTCGGTGTGAACACGCCGCTGGCCATGCCGCCAATCAATAAGACCGGCGTCATGATCGGCAACACCGCTTGAAATGCAAATACCTTGTCGGCCGCAAACAGCAAGGCCAAGCCTATCAACACCGTGGCTTGTGGGTTGAAACCGGCTTGGGTCACCAGCCACCAAATGGACAGGGGCCAAGCCAAAACCACGGCGGTTTCGAGCAGTGCTTTGAGCAGCTTGCGCCGGTCCAATCGGACATCGCCACCCCAGCCATGGCGGTGCGCGAAAAAGGCCACGGTGAGCATCATCAATAAGGCCATCACCAAGCCTGGCAAGATACCGGCCAAAAACAAAGCCCCCACCGACACATTGGCCATCATGCCGTAGATCACGAACGGCAAACTGGGTGGAATGATGGGCCCCAGCGTGGCCGAGGCTGCGGTCACACCCACCGCAAATTCCGGGTCGTAGCCATGTTCGGTCATGGCTTTGATTTCGATCGTACCCAAGCCAGCGGCATCAGCGATCGCGGTGCCACTCATGCCGGCAAACACCACCGAGCCCACCACATTGACATGGCCCAGGCCCCCTTTGAGCCAACCAACCAAGTCCAAGGCATAGCTGTAAATGCGTTGCGTGATGCCAGCGGTGTTCATCAGGTTGCCCGCCAGGATGAAAAACGGCACGGCCAGCAGAGGAAAGCTGTCGATGCCTGAGACCATGCGGTGGATCACGACAAAGGGCGGCGAACTCGGCACCCACCAAAGATAGAGCAAGGCGGCAGCGGCCATGGCCATGGCCACTGGCAAGCCACCACTGAGTAAAACCAGGAAAAGGAGTTTCAACATGCCGTCATGCGCTCTCAGGCCGCTCCAACACGCTGTGTCCTTGCTGCCAATGGCGGCGCATCACCCCCAGCGAGCGCAGCGTCATCAACACAAAGCCCAACCAGACCACGCCATAAACCAGGTTCATCGGCAGGTTGACCACGGTCATTTGGTAGCTGCCCATTTTTTGCATCAACTCCCAGGTAAGCCAACTGGCGGACCCCAAAAACCCGATGCGCAACACATCGGTCAGCAAAGACAAGGCGCGGGCCAAGCTGGGCGGCATGAAGCGGTAAAAAAAATCCACCTGAATATGGTTGTTCTTTGCCACGCCAATGACCGCTCCTAGAAACACCGTGCCAATCAGCAAGTAGCGAGCGATTTCCTCGGTCCAAGTGGCCGAATCGTTCAACACATAGCGCGTGAGGAACTGGTAGAGGACCGTGAGCCCTAAGGCAAAGAAAAATAAGAGTGCCAACCAGGCTTCGGGCAAAGTGTCGGCAAAGTCAATCGGTTCGTCTGTATGACCAAACGTGTCTGCTGGCTTGTCAAGCGATTTCATTTCAGGGCCTGGATGCGGTCATGGTCAGCGCGTGTCAGACCCAGGCTCTGGACGGGCTTGTTTTTCAAGACCGTGTCTTGAAAGCTTTTGCGGTCGACATCCACTACCTTTAAGCCTTTTTTCTTGAAAAATTCGATCAACTCGGCCTCACGCTTTTTGATTTTGACCGTGATGCGCGCGGAGGCTTCTTGCATCACCTCGGTGAATATTTTTTGTTCGGACGGGCTCAAGCTGTTCCAGACATGCGGCCCGACCATGGTGACCAAGCCCTCGATCACGTGCGAGGTCAGCATGATCGACTTTTGCACCTCATAAAACTTTTTTGCCTCGATTGCAGTCATTGGATTTTCTTGCGCATCGACCGTACCGTTTTGGAGCGCCAGGTAAACCTCGGCAAACGCGATCGGTGTGGGGTTGGCGCCGCAAGCCTGCCAGGTAGAGATGTAGGCCGGCGCATCAGGCACGCGAATCTTCAAGCCCTTGATGTCGGCACAGGTGGTGAAGGATTTTTGTCCAGTGGTTTGTCGCGCACCATAGTAGGCATAGGCGGTGATTTGGATGCCGGTTTTTTGCCGAAATTCATTGACCATTTCTTGAAACAAGCTGCTTTTGGCATAGGCCAACAGGTGGTCACTGTCGCGGAAAATGAACGGGTAGTAAGCGATGGCAAAGCGCGGGTAACTGCGTGCTGCAAACGAGGGGCCGCTGATGATGATGTCTACCGTGCCCAGGGTCAGGCCTTGGTTTAAATCGGTTTCTTTACCCAAACTTGAAGCAGGAAACACCTGAATATGGAATTTGCCGTTGCTGCGTTTTTTGATTTCCTCGGCAGCCCAGACCGACTCGACATGAAACGCTTCGGTGGTTTCATAAACATGGGCCCATTTGAGTTTTTGCTGCGCCCAAGCAGTCGATGGCAAAACCAAACCTGCCAGCATCAGCATGAAGAGCCAACGCGAACTGGAAAAAGAAGTCAAACGCATGCGAGAACTTTCTGTCATGGTGTAAGCTAAGTGTCCACCACCATACAACCCAATGCTGCTTGCTTCATCCGCACAAACCCCTAGGCTTACCAAGGGCCTTGTCATTGGCTTGATTCGCAAGAAAGCATGACAACCATCCACCAGGAGCATGCATGAAATTGGTTCGATTTGGCCCGATGGGCCGCGAAAAACCCGGCTTGATCGATGCGCAGGGCAAGCTGCGTGACCTGAGCGCGGTGATCACGGACATCGGCCCCGAGCAACTCAGCGACAAAGCCTTGGCCAAGCTCGCCAAGCTGAAAACCGACAGCTTGCCGTTGGTGCGTGGCAAACCGCGCATGGGTTGCCCGGTGAGTCATGTCGGCAAGTTCATCGCGATTGGCTTGAACTATGCCGACCATGCTGCCGAGTCGAATTTGCCCGTGCCCTCAGAACCCGTGGTGTTCATGAAAGCCAACAGTTGCATTCAAGGCCCAAACGACCCGGTGATGCTGCCCAAAGGCTCGGTCAAGTCCGACTGGGAAGTGGAACTGGGCGTGGTGATCGGTAACCGCGCCAGTTACGTGTCGCAAGCGCAAGCGCTGCAGCATGTAGCGGGTTATTGCGCGGTCAATGATGTGTCTGAGCGCGAGTTCCAACTCGAGCGCGGCATGACCTGGGACAAGGGCAAGGGTTGCGACACCTTTGGTCCTATTGGACCCTGGCTGGTGACCCGCGACGAAGTGCCCAACCCGCAGCGTTTGGGTCTGTGGCTCGAGCTCAACGGCGTGCGCATGCAAACCGGCAACACCAAAACCATGGTGTTCAATGTCGCCAAGCTGGTGAGTTATGTCAGCCAGTTCATGACCTTGATGCCCGGTGATCTGATCACCACCGGCACGCCCCCAGGCGTGGGCATGGGCCGCAAAAACAAAAATGGCAAAGCCGCGCCTGTGTTTTTGAAGCCCGGTGATGTCATGACCTTGGGTGTGGAAGGTCTGGGCCAGCAGCACCAAGCGGTCGTGGCCTACCGCAAACACTGAATCATCGACCAACCCTCAAACCGCGATGGTTTGAATCCCGGGCAGGGTTGGTACCGCCAAGCTTTCGGTGTCAAACGCGGTGTCGCCGTCCGGCTCGGGCATGCCGGTGGTTTGCAAATGCGCAAAATCGTGGATGCGCGCATCCATCAGGTGTGAGGGCACCACGTTTTGCAACGCGGTGAACATGTTTTCGATGCGGCCAGGGTATTTCTTTTGCCACTCGCGCAGCATGTTGCCAATCAATTGGCGCTGCAAGTTTTCCTGGCTGCCGCAAAGTGAGCAGGGGATGATGGGGAATTGGCGATGCTCGGCCCAGCGCAGCAAATCGGTCTCGGCCACGAAAGCCAGCGGGCGAATCACCATGAACTCACCGTTGTCGCTCACCAGCTTGGGCGGCATGCCTTTGAGCTTGCCGCCAAAAAACATGTTCAAAAAGAAAGTTTGCAGCATGTCATCGCGGTGGTGGCCCAGCGCCAGTTTGTTGCAACCCAATTCACGCGCCACTTTGTACAAAATACCTCTGCGCAGGCGGCTGCACAGGCTGCACATGGTTTTGCCTTCGGGGATTTTTTGTTTGACGATGGAATAGGTGTCTTGGGTCTCGATGTGAAACTTCACGCCCATGCTGTCGAGGTAAGCGGGCAACACATCGGCCGGAAAGCCCGGTTGTTTTTGATCCAGGTTGACCGCGATCAGCTCGAAGTCGACAGGCGCACGGGCTTGCATCTTCAGCAAGATGTCGAGCATGCCGTAGCTGTCTTTGCCACCCGACATGCAGACCATGACCCGGTCACCGGCCTCGATCATGTTGAACTGCACGATGGCTTCGCCGACTTGGCGGCACAGGCGTTTTTCGAGTTTGAGGGTTTCGCGTTCCATCGTCATGGTCACCAGTCTCCCACTTGTTGTTGGATAGAGACTTCACAGTCGTCAAAGATATGCAGCTTGGTGATGCGCGCCCGCGTGCCCACCACATTGGGCAGCGACAGCAAAGCTTGGCAGAGTTTGCCCGTCAGGCTCTCCAGCAGATTCACATGCCGGTCGGTGCAGGTTTGGATGATCAGGTTGCGCACCAAGCGGTAGTCCAGCACATGCACGATCGCGTCTTGGTCGGCTTGCAGCATTGGGGTTTTCAAATTCAGTTCAGCATCCACCTGGATTTCCTGTGGCGCGTTTTGTTCATGGTCCAAGATACCCAAATTGGCATGAAAGCGCAGACCTTGGATGCGCAAAACGCGGTGCTTGTGGTCAGGCATCCTGGGACCCCATCATGGAGAAATCACGTTCAAACCGGGTCAGGTGCTGACCGCCATCGACCAACAACGTGCTACCCGTGACTGAGCGGTTGGTGCAGGCAAACACCACGGCTGACACCACATCTTCCAAGGTCGAAGACTGACCCAGTGGCGAGAGTTTGTGCAGCGCCTCGAAATCGGCTTGGCTCAGCAGGTGGCTGTTGAGTGTCAAGCCGGGCGCCACACCCACCACGCGGATCTGCGGGGCCAGTGCTTGTGCAAGCAAGGTGGTGGCTTGTTCAAGTGCGGCTTTGGACAAGGTGTAGCTCAAAAAATCGGGGTTCGGGTTCCACAGCTTTTGGTCAAGCAGGTTGACCACCACACCGCTGGCGGGCGAAGCACCGCGAGACTTCAAGTGTTGCGCCAAAGACTGGGCCAGCAACACCGGTGCGGTCAGGTTGACATGCATGTGTGTTGCCAGGCTGTCTGCGCTGAAGCTGTGGGCGTCATCATGCTCAAACACCGACGCGCTGTTGACCACCGCGTCCACATGGCCGAGCTGCGTGATGGCCGCAGGCAGCAATTGGCTGACCTGGTTGGCCTGCGACAAATCGGCCGACAGGCCGATGGCGCCTGGCGTGAACGCCGCGCAGTCGCGCACCGTGGCCTGTGCCTGTTCAGCGGATTGGTGAAAGTGCACCACCACCCGCCAGCCGGCTTGGGCCAGCCCCAAAGCCATGGCACGGCCCAAGCGTTTGGCCGCACCCGTGACCAGCACGGTGGGCGTGTGACTCGAGGGTGAAGCAGGCGACATGAACGACAATCTGAGGGATGAAGGAACAGGCCCAGAGTGTAGCGACTGCCCCAACGGCCATGACCCGCCTGTTGCGCGCCAGCTTGGCTAGCCAAGGCGGTTGGTTGCCCTTTGACCGCTTCATGGCCCTGGCCCTGTACGCCCCTGGTTGGGGCTACTACAGTGCAGGCGCTCACCAGATCGGGCGCATGCCCAAAGATGGCAGCGACTTTGTCACCGCTCCAACCCTGTCTGCGCACTTTGGCCAAGCCCTGGCCAACAGCGTGCGCCAAGCCTTGCGGCAAACGCAGACACAGGCGGTGTATGAGTTTGGTGCAGGCGACGGCAGCTTGGCCCTGCAACTGCTCGATGCCTTGGGCGAGGATCTGCAAAGCTACACCATCATCGACATCTCGGGCAGTTTGCGCAAACGCCAGGCGCAGACTTTGCAGGCACAGGCGGCCAAAGTGCAGTGGGCAGACACCTTGCCGGAACAACTGCATGGCGTGGTGATCGGCAACGAGGTGTTGGACGCGATGCCGGTGCGACTGTTGCACCGCGTGGCCGGGCAGTGGCATGAGCGCGGCGTGGTCTGGGACGAGACGGCAAAAACACTGGCTTGGCAAGACCGACCGACCGATGAGATGCCGCCGCTGGCCATCGCAGGCGATCATGATTACCTCACCGAAATCCATCCCCAGGCCGAGGCTTTCGTGCGCAGCCTGGGCGAGCGCTTGCAAGCCGGGGCGATGTTTTTCATCGATTACGGCTTTCCTGAGCACGAGTACTACCATCCCCAACGCGCCATGGGCACGCTGATGTGCCACCACGGCCACTTGAACGATACCGATCCTTTGCAGCAGGTGGGCGACAAAGACATCACCGCGCATGTCAACTTCACGGGAGTGGCGCTGGCCGCGCAAGCGCTGGGTTTGCAGGTGTTGGGCTACACCAGCCAAGCGCATTTTTTACTCAACAGTGGCTTGTTACCGCTGCTGGCGCAGGCCTCGTTGACCGAGCGCAGCCGGGCGCAGGCCTTGATCCAAGACCACGAGATGGGTGAGTTGTTCAAGGTGATCGCCTTGGGACGCGGTGAGGACTGGCTGCCCATGGGCTTTGTGCAAGCCGACCGAAGCCACAGGCTCTGACCCATGATCCGCTGGCTGCTCGTGGTGTTTCTGGTCTTGCTGTTGGTTCAGTTCATCTCCCCGTGGCTGAACAAAATCGGCTTTGGCCGCCTGCCCGGGGACTTGCGGTTTCGCTTGTTTGGGCGGGAATTTTTCATCCCCCTGGCCACCACCATTGTGTTGAGCATGGTGTGCGCTGGCATTGCCCATTTTTTGTAGCCAAGCCCCCGGGGCTTGGCATGCCTTTGGGCGATCATGGGTGAGGGTTAATATGCCTGTCTCCCGATCATGAATGAATCTCAACATGTTTTTGTTTCCTCGATGGATGGGTCGTCTGAAGTGGTTGCTGCTGTTGCTGCCGCTGGCGGTCGTTGCCGTTGTTTGGTGGTTGCCTGACATCCAATCAGCGTTTTCGCCAGTCAAGCAAAACAAGCAGGCGCAAAGGGGCGGCGCAAAGCCCACACCTGTCGCGGTGGGTGAAGTCAGACAAATGGACATCCGTCAAACCGTGGACGCCTTGGGCACCCTGACCGCGCTCAACACCGCGGTGGTGCGCGCCAAGGTCGACGGTGAGTTGAAAGCCGTGCGTTTCAGCGAAGGCCAATGGGTGCAAGCCGGTCAATGGTTGGCAGACATTGATGCGCGGCCCTTCGAGGCCCAGCTCAACCAAGCCCAGGGCCAGTTGGCGCGGGACACCGCGCAACTGCAAAACGCCCAACTCGACTTGCAACGCTACCAAGACTTGCTCGGCAAAGACGCGATTGCGCGGCAACAGGTGGAAACCCAAGCCGCGCTGGTCAGCCAGTTGCAAGGCACGGTGCAAGCCGATCAGGCCTTGGTCGATGCCGCCCGTTTGCAGCTCTCCTACACCCGGGTCAGCGCACCGATCAGCGGTCGGCTTGGCTTGAAACAAGCCGAGTTGGGCAGTTTGGTGCGTGCCAGCGACCCCAATGGTCTGGTCAGTATCACCCAGACCCAGCCGATGGCCGTGGTGTTTGCTGTGCCCGAAGCCCATGTGCCCTTGATCATGCGCAAATTGAAAGCAGGGCAGGCCTTGCCGGTGCAGGCCTGGGACCGCGAGATGCAAGTCCGCTTGGCCAAAGGCCGCGTCAGCACCACCGACAACGCGATCGATCTGGCCACCGGCACCTTGAAACTCAAAGCCACCTTGGACAACCAAGATGGTCAGTTGTTTCCCAACCAGTTCGCGCAAATACGCTTGGAGCTCGATACCTTGAAAAATGCATTGGCCGTGCCTAACCAAGCGATCCAACGCGGCGCCCAAGGCAGCTTGGTGTATGTGCTGCAAGCCGACAACAGTGTGCAAACCAGGGTGGTGCAGTTGTTGACGGTGGACGGCGATTGGCAAGCGGTGCAAGGCGAGCTCAAGGCAGGCGATTTGGTGGTCACCGATGGCGCTGACCGGCTGCGCAACGGCAGCAAAGTGGAGGTGGTGAAGGCCGCCAAGCCATGAACCTGTCGCGCTTGTTCATTTTGCGGCCTGTGGCCACATCGCTCTTGATGCTGGCCATGTTGCTCAGCGGTGTCCTGGCTTACCGTTTGTTGCCTGTGGCCTCGCTGCCACAGGTGGACTACCCCACCATCCAGGTCAACACCCTCTACCCTGGCGCCAGTCCCGAGGTGGTGACCGCCTCGATCACCGCACCCCTGGAGCGCCAGTTTGGCCAAATGCCTGGCTTGGCTTTGATGACCTCGGTCAGTTCAGGCGGCGCCTCGGTCATCACCTTGCGGTTTGCGTTCAAGTTGCCCTTGGATGTGGCTGAGCAGCAGGTGCAAGCCGCGATCAATGTCAGCAGCAGCGTCATGCCCAGCGACTTGCCCATGCCGCCGTCCTACAGCAAAGTCAATCCTGCGGATGCGCCGATCATGAGCTTGGCGATCAGTTCCAGCAGTTTGCCCATGACCCGTGTGCACGACATGGTGGAAAACCGTTTGGCGATGCGCTTGTCCCAGGTCAGTGGTGTGGGTTTGGTCAGCATCGCAGGTGGACAGCGGCCCGCGGTACGGGTGCAGGTCAACAGCCAGGCTTTGGCGGCTGCCGGTTTTTCTTTGGAGGATGTGCGCAACGCGATCAACCAATCGAACGTGAGCATGGCCAAGGGCAGCTTGGACGGCCCGACCCGTGCGTCGAGCTTGGATGCCAACGACCAGCTGCGATCGGCGCAGGACTACGCCCAATTGGTCCTGGCCTATGTCAATGGCAACCCACTGCGTTTGAAGGACGTGGCCCAGATCGTGGATGCGCCAGAGAACAACCGCTTGCTGGCATGGGCCAATGACACCCCCGCCATCATCTTGAATATCCAGCGTCAACCTGGCGCGAACGTGATTGAAACCGCGGAGCGGGTGAAAGCCTTGTTGCCGCAACTGCAAGCGTCCTTGCCCGCTTCCTTGCAAATGGAGGTGATGACCGACCGCACGGTCACCATCCGTGCCTCGGTACGCGATGTGCAGTTTGAGTTGATGTTGTCGGTGGCCTTGGTGGTGATGGTGATTTTTCTGTTCTTGCGCAGTGCGACTGCCACCTTGATTCCGGCGGTGGTGGTACCACTCTCTTTGGTGGGCACCTTTGGCGTGATGTACCTCGCTGGTTTTTCCATCAACAACCTGACCCTGATGGCGTTGACTGTGGCCACCGGTTTCGTGGTGGATGACGCGATCGTGATGATCGAAAACATCGCGCGTTACCTGCAAGACCCCAAGCAACCACTCAGCCCTTTGCAAGCCGCGCTCACCGGGGCGCGCCAAATCGGTTTCACGATTTTGTCGCTGACTTTCTCACTGGTGGCGGTGCTGATCCCTTTGCTGTTCATGGGCGATCTGGTCGGGCGCTTGTTCCATGAATTTGCAGTCACCCTGGCGGTGGCGATCCTGCTTTCGGCAGTGGTCTCGCTCACCCTCACGCCGATGTTGTGTGCCCATGTTTTGCGTGCTCCGCAGGACCAGCCGCAGTCCAAGCAGCCTCACAACCCAGCTTGGTTGCAAGCCTTGATCAACCGCTATGCCCAGGTCTTGAAACGGGTCTTGAACCACCCACGCCAAACCAGTTGGGTGTTTGGGGCAACCGTGTTGATGACCGTGGCTTTGTATGCCTGGATGCCCAAGGGCTTTTTTCCAGTGCAAGACACCGGCGCCATCCAAGGCATCACCGAGGCCACGCAGTCGACATCTTTTGCAGCCATGGCCGAGCGGCAACAGGCCCTGGCCCAGGTGGTGTTGCAAGACAAATCGGTGGCCAGCCTGACCTCGTTCATCGGTGTTGATGGCCCCAACAGCAGCTTGAACACCGGACGCATGACGATCAACCTGGTGCCCAAGGCGCAACGCGATGCACCGCTGAACGAGATATTGCAACGCCTGAACCAGGCCAGCCAGGACATCAGCGGCATGCGCTTGTACCTGCAACCCTTGCAAGACCTGACGCTAGAAGATCGGGTGGCACGTACCCAATACCGGTTTTTGTTGAGTGGGCCCAACGCCGATGTGTTGGGTCAATGGTCAGAGCGTTTGCTTGAACGTCTCAGAGACCACCCCGCCTTGGCTGAGCTTGCCTCGGACCGGCAAAACCAAGGCTTACAGGCGTATGTGCGGATTGACCGTGAAGCAGCGAGCCGATTGGGGGTCAGCGTGTTGGCGATTGACAACGCCCTCTACAACGCTTTTGGGCAACGCCTGGTCTCGACCATCTTCACCCAAAGCAACCAGTACCGGGTGGTGCTGGAGGTACAAGCCCAAGACCGTTTGGGCCCGGCCGCCTTGTCCCGCTTGATGGTGCCCTCAAAGACCGGGGCGCTGGTGCCTTTGAGCAGCCTCGCCCGTGTTGAAGAAAAAGCGGCGCTGTTGAGCGTGATGCATGTCGGGCAGTTCCCCGCCGTCACCTTGTCATTCCAACCGG
The DNA here is from genome assembly GCA_945873925.1 of Bordetella parapertussis. Lineage (GTDB taxonomy): Bacteria > Pseudomonadota > Gammaproteobacteria > Burkholderiales > Burkholderiaceae_C > Limnohabitans. Next base: position 7,649 of record CAMCES010000006.1, on the reverse strand, counting down.
CCCAGGGCGCGTCCTTGGGTGAGGCGGTGAGCGCGATCGACCAGGCATGGCAAGGTTTGCGAAACGATGAAAAAGCACAGGTTGATATTGAATCGCGTTTTGAAGGTGCGGCCCTGGCCTTTCAAGCCTCGCTCACCCACAGCCTGTGGTTGATCTTGGCAGCGGTGGTGACCATGTACATCGTGCTGGGGGTGCTGTATGAAAGTTACATCCATCCAATCACGATTTTGTCGACTCTGCCCTCGGCCGCCTTGGGGGCACTGTTGGCGCTGGTGCTGGCAGGCATGGACCTGGGCTTGATTGCGGTGATTGGCATCATTTTGTTGATCGGTATTGTCAAGAAAAACGCGATCATGATGATCGACTTCGCGCTCGATGCACAGCGCAACCAAGGCCTGTCGCCACGCGATGCGATTGAGCAAGCCTGCTTGTTGCGGTTTCGCCCGATCTTGATGACCACCTTGTGCGCCTTGCTGGGGGCATTGCCCTTGATGCTGGGCAGCGGGGTGGGCAGTGAATTGCGCCAACCCTTGGGCGTGACATTGGTGGGCGGCTTGCTGGTGAGCCAGTGGCTGACCCTGTTCACCACACCGGTGATCTACCTGCAACTCGACGGCTTGGCCCAGCGGTGGCAACGCTTCACATCCGCCGCATGAACATCTCGGCCATTTGCATTCAGCGACCTGTGGCCACCACGCTGCTGAGCTTGGGCCTGGCCTTGGCTGGCGGCTTGTCATACAGCCTGTTGCCAGTGGCACCCTTGCCGCAGGTGGACTTTCCCACCATCTCGGTGCAAGCGAATTTGCCAGGCGCCAGCCCAGAGACCATGGCATCGAGCGTGGCCACCCCGCTCGAGCGCGTGCTCGGCACGATCGCGGGTGTGACCGAGATGACCTCGAGTTCGATGCAGGGCTCGAGCCGGATCAACCTGCAGTTCGAGCTCGACCGCGATATCCATGGCGCGGCCCGGGATGTACAAGCCGCGATCAACACCGCACAGGCATTGCTGCCCAGCGGCATGCCGTCCAAACCGACCTACCGCAAAGTCAACCCGGCTGAAAGTCCGATGCTGGTGTTGGCCCTGACCTCCAGCAGCTATTCGCGTGGACAGATGTATGACATCGCGTCGACCGTGCTGGCGCAGCGCTTATCGCAGGTCGATGGCGTGGGCCAGGTGACGATCGGAGGCGGTGCCTTGCCTGCGGTGCGGGTGTCTGTGCAGCCAGACCGCTTGGCTGCTTTTGGGTTGTCGCTCGAAGATGTGCGTACAGCCATTGTGGAGAACAACGCGCACCGCCCCAAAGGCATGCTGGAGGATGCGCAGCAAGCCTGGCAGATCGAGGCCAATGACCAAGCCTTGACGGCTGCTGACTACGCACCTTTGATCATCCGCTACCGCCAAGGCAATGCAGTGCGTTTGCATGATGTCGCTGTGGTTGAGGACTCGGTGCAAAACCTGCGCACCGACGGCATCTCGCAAGGACAACCAGCGGTGTTGTTGCTGCTCAGCCAGCAGCCCGGGGCGAATGTGATTGAGGCCGTCGACAAGGTGCGAGCGCTTCTGCCGTTGCTGCAGCAGACCATTCCCGCAGGTGTCACCATGAGTGTGGTGTCAGACCGCACGCCGACGATCCGGGCTTCACTCAACGAAATCCAAAAGTCCTTGGCTTTGTCCATGGCCTTGGTGGTGCTGGTGGTGGCTTTGTTTCTCAAACGCTGGCGTACCGCCTTGATACCCTCAGTGGCTGTGCCGCTGTCCTTGGCAGGCACCTGTGTGGTCATGTACCTGATGCAGTTCAGCTTGAACAACCTGAGCCTGATGGCCTTGACGATTGCCACTGGCTTTGTGGTGGATGACGCGATCGTGGTGTTGGAGAACATCACCCGACTGCGCGAGCGTGGCCTGTCATTGCAGCTAGCCTGTGTGCGAGGTGCGCGTGACATCGGTTTCACCGTGGTGGCGATCAGCATCTCGTTGGTGGCGGTGTTCATTCCCGTCTTGTTCATGGGTGGTGTGCTCGGGCGTTTATTCCATGAATTCGCTTTGGTGATGACCGCTGCGATCTTGGTCTCCTTGTTGGTGTCCCTGACCACCACGCCGATGATGTGTGCGGCATGGTTGCCAAAGACCCAGCCATCAGCTGGGTCTCGCGGGCGGCGCTCGGCCGTGGCAGTTTGGTACCGTCAGAGTTTGGTGTGGGCCCTGCGGCACCCTTGGTTGATGTGGCTGTTGTTGGCAGCCACCGTGGTGCTCAATGTCCATTTGTACCGCACCATCCCCAAAGGATTTTTCCCGCAGCAAGACACCGGGCGAATCAATGGCTACATCCGGGCCGACCAAAGCACCTCCTTCGAGTCCATGCAACAGCGTTTGCAAACCATGCTGGCCATTGTGCAGGCCGACCCTGCGGTGTTGAATGTCACAGGCTTTACCGGCAACGGTCAACGCAACGCAGCGCAAATGTTCATGACCTTGAAGCCGCCTGCCGAGCGCAACGCCACGGCCGATCAAGTGGTTGCCCGGCTCAAGGTCAAGTTGTCCAAAGAGGCGGGTGCGCGTTTGTTCATGTTGCCAGTGCAAGACCTGCGCATGGGCGCGCGGGGCAGCAATTCGCAATACGAATACAGCATCAAGGCCGATGATTTGGAAACCCTGCGCGAGTGGGAGCCGCCATTGCGCAAAGCGCTGGCCAAGCTCAGGTCCCTCGAAGACATTGACACCGACTATGAAGACCGCGGCTTACAAACTTCTTTGGTGATTGACCGCGATGCTGCCACCCGCTTGGGGCTGTCGGTTCGCGCCATCGATACCACCTTGGCCAACGCCTTTGGGCAGCGTCAGGTGAGTGTGATTTACAACCCCTTGAACCAATACCGGGTGGTTTTGACCTTGGCGCCCGAGCACCTGCAAAGTGCCGAGTCGCTGCGTCGCTTGCCCTTCATCAACGCGCAAGGCCAGGCGGTGCCGATGAGCGCGTTTGCACGCTTGGAGTTGACCGGCGCTCCCTTGTCGGTCGCGCACGAGGGGGGTGTACCCTCGGACACCTTCAGCTTTAACCTCGCCCCGGGGGTGAGCTTGTCGCAAGCCACGCAGGAGATCGAAGCCGCTGTCGCACAACTGCGGATGCCAGTGTCTGTGCGGGGTGGTTTTGCGGGGTCCGCCAGTGCGTTTCAACAATCCTTGAACACGCAACCGCTTTTGATCTTGGCCGCCTTGGTCACCCTTTACCTGGTGTTGGGCATCTTGTATGAAAGCTTGCTGCATCCCTTGACGATTTTGTCCACCTTGCCCTCGGCAGGTGTGGGCGCCTTGCTCACCTTGATGGTGTTTGACATGGCGTTTAGCGTGATCGCCATGGTGGGTGTGATTTTGTTGATCGGTATTGTCAAAAAGAACGCGATTTTGATGATCGACTTCGCGCTGCAACTGCAACGCCGTGGCCGCAGTCCTGCACAAGCCATCCATGCCGCGTCCAGCATGCGCTTGCGCCCGATCCTGATGACCACCGCTGCTGCCATGTTGGGCGTGATTCCCTTGGCGATGGCGCAAGGCGTGGGAGCCGAGATGCGTCAACCCTTGGGCCTGGCGGTGCTTGGCGGCTTGGCGCTGAGCCAGTTGCTCACCCTCTACACCACCCCGATGGTGTTCACCGGACTCGAGGCTTTACGGCGTGGTTGCCTGGGGCCACGCACCTATCCCCAGCTCGCGCACAATCTGCCTGATTTGAAGCCCCTCACCCCATGATGTCTGACCCCATGCTGCGCAGCGCCAGCCACTGCTTGAACTTGTGCCTGGCTGTGAGCCTGTGCGTGTCTGGGTGCAGCTCTTTATGGCAACCGACTGCCAAGCAAGTGCCGCGGGCACCCTCGGCTGCCATCGTCTTGTCGGCACCTGCCAGCGATGCGATCGCGGCGGAAATCGACCCGGCTTGGTGGATCCTGTTCAACGACCCGGTCCTCAACGGCTTGCAAAACCAATTGAACCAAGACCAGCTGAACCTGCAACGCATGGCCACCCGGGTGCGCCAAGCGCAAGCCAGCCTGGCGGCTGCACAAAGCAGTTTGTGGCCTTCGGTATCACTCAATGCCAGTGCGTCCAAAGCCCAAGAAAAAGCTGGCAGCCCCGCCCAAGTGTTGAGCGTGGCTGCACCGGTCAGTTGGGAATGGGATGTCTGGGGCCGCGTGGCCGCATTGAATGCCGCCGCACAAGCCAATCTGGTAGCCAGTCAAGAAGACTTGGCCTTGGCGCGTTTGTCAGCGCAAGCAACCTTGGTGCAAACCTACCTGGCATTGCGCACCGCTGAACGTCAAGGGCAGGTGTTGGTGCAGGCCGAACAGGCCTATGTCCGCGCCTTGACGCTCACCCGCTACCGCCACGAGGCAGGCGTGGTCTCGGCAGCCGATGTCGCGCAAGCCGAGGTGCAACTCGCCACCGCGCAAGCCCAAAAAATCGAAGTCAACACCACCCGCCTGCAGTTGCACCATGCGCTGGCCGTGTTGCTGGGCATGGCACCCGCTGAATTCAAACTCGCTGAAGGTACCTGGCCAGTGCTGCCGGTGTTGCCCGAGACCATCTCGGCAGACGTGTTGAAACGCCGCCCTGATATCCGCGCTGCCTCGCAACGGTTGTTGGCCGCGCAAGCACAGTTGGGCGTGGCGCAAGCTGCGTTTTTCCCGAGCCTGGGGTTCTCTGCCAATCTGGGCTACCGCAGCAGCGAGTGGTCCAACATCTTCAGCGCCTCTTCTTTGCTCTGGTCCTGGGGCCCGAGCATGGCGATGCAGTTATTCGATGGCGGGAAGCGTGAAGCCGTCAAAGCCGAGTCCACAGCCGCGTTAGAGGCGGCGGGCATTGCTTACCGAGAGGTGGTATTGCAAGCTTTGCAAGAACTCGAGGACAACCTGATTGCCGCGCAACAACTGCAGTTGCAATCGGCTGCGCAAAGCCAAGCCTTGCTTTCGGCGCAGCGCAACCTGGATATTGCGCAAGCCCAGTACAGCGCAGGCACGGTGAGTTTTTTGAATGTGGTCAGCGCCCAGGCCAGTGCCTTGGCGGCTGAGCGCAGCTTGCTGGACATACAAAGCCGACAACGTTTGGCCAGTGCCCAACTGCTGAAAAACCTGGCAGGCCGTTGGCCTGAGCAGACACCTGTGGATTGATCAGGTGGCCAGCACGGCTTTGATGGCTTGCAGTCGTGCTGCATCGATGTGTTGCCCCACTTGCACGCCTTTCAAGCCTTGCTGCATGGCTTGGTCTGACAGCGCAGTGGTGTCTATCGACAAAGCCGCTTGCAGCAAGCGGTGCAGGTGCGCGGCTTGCGGGTAGACGCGGTCTTGCAAACCCAAGCGGCCACGTGCATCGGCTTCGCAAGCGCGCAAGGCCAGCGCGAAGCGCTCGGGTCGGCGCAGCGCATCACAGCGCAGCAGCAATCGCAACACCGCTTCGGCACTCAAGCCCAAACTGCCGTGGATCTGGCCATGTTCTTGCGCCACCACCTCGGCCAATTCTTTGCAGGATTGCGGCACCCGCAAACGTTCACACACGGCACGCAAAAGTTTGACACTGCGGCCTTCATGGCCGATATGACGCGGCAGGGCGGCAGCATGGGTGTTGCCCTTGCCCAGGTCGTGGCAGAGCGCAGCAAAGCGCACCTCCAAACCAGCGTTCATGCGGGCGCATTCATCTAGGACCATTTCCACATGAATGCCGGTGTCGACCTCGGGGTGGTGTTCAATCGGTTGCGGCACGCCATACAAACGGTCCACCTCGGGCAGCAAACGTTGCAAAGCACCGCAGTCGCGCAGCACCTGCAACATGCGCGATGGTTGCGCGGCCATCAAACCTTTGGCGAGTTCTTGCCAGACCCGTTCGCGCACCAAGGCGTCCACCTCACCGGCTTGCACCATGTCTTGCATCAAGCTTTGGGTTTCAGGCACCACACGAAACTGCGGAAAGCGGGCGGCCAACCGCGCTACGCGCAAGATCCGCACCGGGTCTTCGCGAAACGCATCGGTCACATGCCTGAAGACTTGTTGCGTGATGTCTGCTTGGCCGTTGAACGGGTCGATCAAGCCGCCTTGGTCGTCGCGAGCGATGGCGTTGATCGTCAGGTCGCGCCTGGCCAAGTCTTGTTCGAGCGTGACATCGGGTGCGGCATGCACCACAAAGCCTTTGTAGCCAGGCGCGGTTTTTCGCTCGGTGCGGGCCAGCGCGTATTCCTCGCGGGTCGTGGGGTGCAAGAACACGGGGAAGTCTTTGCCCACCGGTGTGAAACCTTTGGCCACCATCTCTTCGGGTGTGCTGCCCACCACCACCCAATCACGGTCTGAGCCATTGATGCCCAGTAAGCTGTCGCGCACCGCACCACCGACCAAATAGGTTTGCATACTCAGGTTTTTTACGCAAACACAGTGGTCAAGGCCGTGGCGTGGGCAATGCCCAAGGCAGACAAACCCGGCAGACTGCCGTCGGCCACGTTGTCGACTTGCATGGATGCCAGGTTGTCGCGGCTCATCAAAGGTGGACCCGGCATCATCTCCATCAACGCGGCCTGCACATAAGCCAAGGGGTGTGGCAGCGCGAAAACCCAACGCGGGTGGCCTGCCCAAGCCCCAGCATGCTCAACCAGTTGTTGCAGCGTGAACACTTCCGGTCCGACCAACTCGTAAACCTGTCCGACGGTGGAACGGTGCTGCACCGCATGCACGATGGCTTGCGAGACATCTTGCACCCACACCGGTTGAAACCGGGTGTGCGCACCAGCGAGTGGCACCACCGGCGCAACGGCTTGCAGTTTGGCGAACAGGTTGATGAATGCATCGTCTTCGCCAAAGATAACGCTAGGTCGCAGCACGGTCAGTTCAAGCCCTTGCACCACCCCGCTTTGCAAGGCAGCTTCGCCTTGCGCTTTGCTGCGCTGGTACATCGACGGGCCATGCAGGTCCGCACCCAAAGCACTCACATGGACCAAGCGAGGCACGCTCTGATCGATACAGGTTTGAGCCAGTAAGCGGGGTAAGAGCACGTGGGCATGATCAAAAGCCTCGCGGTCACCGTGCAAAATGGCCACCAAATTCACCACCGCATCATGGCCGCGCACCAAAGTGGCCAATGCCACGGGGTCATGCACATCGGCTTTCACCACAGTTACCCTGGGCAGCATTTGCACCGAACGCGCAGGCAAGCGTCGGGTTGGCACGGTCACAGCCACGCCAGCGCGGTTGAGCGCCTCACATACGTGGCGGCCCACGAAACCGGTTCCACCCAAAACAAGTAAAGATGTCATGGCGTGACTGTAGCGGCAAACACGGTTTGCCATTTGCCCACACCGGTGCATCCCTGGTAGCGATAATCTTGGCATGAATCAACTCGAAGCCCTCAAGCAGTTCACCACGGTTGTCGCTGACACCGGTGACTTTCAGCAAATCAGCCAGTTCCAACCGCAAGACGCGACCACCAACCCTTCCTTGATCTTGAAGGCGGTGCAAATGCCTGCTCACCAGCGCTTGCTGCACGAGACTTTGAATGCGCACCGTGGTGCGCCGCTCGACCAAGTGATGGACCATTTGCTGGTGCGTTTTGGTTGCCAGATCTTGGCGCTCATCCCTGGACGCGTCTCCACCGAGGTGGACGCGCGTTTGAGTTTTGACAC
>CAMCES010000005.1 GCA_945873925.1 Bordetella parapertussis | reverse complement strand
GACATTGCCTTGATCAAGGCCGATGTGGCGGACCGATCAGGCAATTTGCGCTTTAACTTGACCGCGCGCAATTTCAACCCTGCAGCCGCCACCGCTGGCAAGATTTGCGTGGTGGAAGTCGAGCGCATCGTCGACACGGGCGATTTGGCTCCGGATGACATCCATCTGCCAGGCATTTATGTGCACCGCATCGTGCACAACCCCACGCCTGAAAAACGAATCGAAAAACGCACCACCCGCGACCAAACCTGAGGAGCCGATATGGCATGGACCCAAGACCAAATGGCCGCGCGTGCGGCCAGTGAGTTGCAAGACGGCTTTTATGTGAACCTCGGCATTGGCATTCCCACCTTGGTGGCCAACCACGTGCCGGACCATCTGGAGGTTTGGCTGCAAAGCGAAAACGGCATGCTCGGCATTGGCCCCTTCCCCCACGAGGATGAAGTGGACGCCGACCTGATCAATGCGGGCAAGCAAACCGTGACCACCATCAAAGGCTCAGCGATTTTTGGCAGTGATCAATCGTTTGCGATGATCCGTGGCGGCAAGATCAACCTCTCGATCTTGGGCGCGATGCAAGTCAGCGAAAAGGGCGACTTGGCCAACTGGATGATCCCCGGCAAGATGATCAAGGGCATGGGCGGCGCGATGGACCTGGTGGCGGGCGTCAAGCGCGTGATCATTTTGATGGAGCACGTGGCCAAGAAAAAAGACGGCAGCGAGGACTTGAAAATTTTGCCCCACTGCAACCTGCCGCTGACAGGGGTGGGGGTTGTCGATCGCATCATCACCGACTTGGGTGTGATGGATGTGACCCCCGAGGGCTTGCGTTTGGTGGAACTGGCCGACGGTGTGAGCCGTGACCTTGTCCAAAGCAAAACTGGGGTGACGCTGATTTAAACGGCCAAGCCCGCCTTTTGCATCACAGCGCTCACCCGGTTGAAGTAGGCATCTGCCATTTCGGTGGGGACCAAAAACTTGGTGCGGCGGTTGGTGCCTTCAAACACCGTGTCGATCATCCCAATTTCACGCAACAGGTCGAGTTTGCGGTGAATCGTGGCGGGGGAGGCGATGTGGCTCAGGCCCATGGCGTCCGACACGGTCATGGCTTTGCCCAGGCTGTGCTGCACGGCAATGACCTCAAGCAAGCGTTTGGCATCCATTTCAAGCTCGGGCAGTTCGCCTTTGCCTTCAATGGCATGTAAAAGGGTTAGAAATTTGATATAAATGTGTTGGCTTTCCATTATGTGATGATTTTCTCGATTTGTTACCAAGAATGTATCACCAAGGCACACGTATTTCATTTCCACATACATAAGCCCCCTGGCGCTTGGACGGATCAGAAGGTCAGGGTGAGTGGGATGATGGCATAAAATTTGCCCGCACGTCGCCTGAGCCTTCGCCTGGGTGTCGCCTACCTCGATTGCAGCCCAGCACATGACCACGCCCCGTTTTTCCGTTGCCGACATCCGTCAGACCTTCCTCAACTTTTACGCCGAGCGCGCCCACACCCTGGTGGCCTCGAGCCCACTGGTTCCGGGCAACGACCCGACCCTGATGTTCACCAACTCGGGCATGGTGCAATTCAAAGACGTGTTCCTAGGCGAAGACAAGCGCTCCTATGTGCGTGCGGCTTCTGTGCAAGCCTGTTTGCGGGCTGGCGGCAAGCACAACGATTTGGAAAACGTGGGCTACACCGCGCGTCACCACACCTTCTTCGAGATGTTGGGCAATTGGTCGTTTGGCGACTACTTCAAGCGCGACAGTCTGCAATGGGGCTGGGAGCTGCTGACCCAGGTCTACAAACTTCCCGCCGACAAACTCTGGGTCACGGTCTACATCGATGACGACGAGGCCTATGACATTTGGCACACAGAGATTGGCATTCCTGCCGAGCGGATCGTTCGCATCGGTGACAACAAGGGCGCCAAATACGCCTCGGACAATTTTTGGATGATGGCCGATACTGGCCCTTGCGGCCCGTGCTCTGAGATTTTTTACGACCATGGCCCGGAAGTCGCTGGCGGACCCCCTGGCAGCCCTGATGAGGACGGCGACCGCTACATCGAGATCTGGAACCATGTGTTCATGCAGTTCGACATGCAACCCGACGGTTCGCTCAAAAAACTGCCTGCGCCCTGCGTGGACACCGGCATGGGTTTGGAGCGCTTGGCCGCCATCTTGCAACACGTGCACAGCAACTACGAGATCGACCTGTTCGAGGCACTCATCAAGGCTGCTGCGCGTGAAACCGGTTGCCAAGACCAGCACAACAGCTCGCTGCGGGTGGTTGCCGACCATATCCGAGCCACGGCGTTTTTGGTCAGCGATGGCGTGATCCCGTCGAACGAAGGGCGCGGTTATGTGCAACGCCGAATCATCCGACGCGCCATCCGCCATGGCTACAAGCTGGGCCAAAAAACACCGTTCTTCCATAAGCTGGTACCCGATTTGGTGGCCCTGATGGGCGAGGCCTATCCCAGCTTGGCGCAGCAGGCTGACCGCATCATGGCGGTGCTCAAAGCCGAGGAAGAGCGTTTTTACGAGACGCTGGAAAACGGCATGCAAATTTTGGACGCAGCCCTGGAAGGCGGTGTCAAGGTCTTGCCCGGTGAGGTGGCATTCAAGCTGCACGACACCTACGGCTTTCCCTTGGATTTATCGGGCGATGTCTGCCGGGAGCGCGGCTTGTCGGTTGACGAAGATGGCTTTGCCACCGCCATGGAAAAGCAAAAGGCCCAGGCTCGCGCGGCCGGCAAATTCAAGATGGACCGCGCCTTGGAATACACAGGCCAGTCCAACGAATTTGTGGGTTATGAGCGCCTCCAAGCCCAGGCCGAGGTGACTGCGCTCTACCTCGATGGCGTGTCTGTGAAAGCGCTGACTGCCGATCAGCGAGGTATCGTTGTGCTGAACACCACCCCCTTTTACGCCGAGAGCGGCGGTCAGGTCGGGGACCAAGGCTGGTTGCTCGCAGGCGAGTCGTCCAAGGCCGCCCAGTTTGTGGTGGAAGACACCTTGAAGATCAAGGCCGATGTGTTTGGCCACCATGGCCATGTGGCACAGGGCAGCCTCCATGTCGGTGACACGCTGACTGCCCGTGTTGACCCGGATCTGCGCGCCGCCACGGTGCGCAACCACTCGGCCACGCATCTGATGCACAAGGCTTTGCGCGATGTGCTTGGGGCGCATGTGCAGCAAAAAGGCTCGCTGGTGAACGACCAACGCACCCGCTTTGACTTTGCGCACAACGCGCCGGTCACCGACGATGAAATCCGCCAAATCGAGGCCCGCGTGAATGCCGATATTTTGGCCAACGCTGCTACCCAAGCGCGGGTGATGGACCTCGAAGCCGCGCAAAAAACCGGCGCCATGATGTTGTTTGGCGAGAAGTACGGTGACACCGTGCGTGTGCTCGACATCGGGACCAGCCTTGAGTTGTGTGGTGGTACCCATGTCAAAGCCACGGGTGACATTGGCTTGTTCAAAGTCGTCTCCGAAGGCGGTGTGGCCGCTGGCGTGCGCCGCATCGAAGCGGTCACCGGCACCCATGCCCTGTCTTACATGCAAACACTGGAACACACCGTGGCGCAAGCCGCAGGTGTGTTGAAAGCCACCCCGCTAGAGCTCAATAGCCGCTTGAACCAATTGCTCGAGCAGTTGCGCGGTTTGGAAAAAGACATGATCGCGTTGAAAGGCAAGCTGGCCGCCTCACAAGGTGACGATTTGTTGGCGCATGCCATCGATGTCAAAGGCGTGAAGTTGCTGGCCGCCGTGCTGCCCGGCGCCGATGCCAAGGCCTTGCGCGACACCTTGGACCAGTTGAAAAACAAATTGAAAACCGCGGTGGTGGTGTTAGCCAGCGTGGACGGTGACAAGGTGCAAATCGCCGCGGGCGTGACTGCCGACACCATGGCTCGCGTCAAAGCCGGCGAACTGGTGAATTTCGTGGCCCAACAAGTCGGTGGCAAAGGTGGCGGCAAGCCAGACATGGCCATGGCGGGTGGGACCCAACCAGCCGGTCTGGACAAGGCTTTGGCCAGCGTTCAGACTTGGGTGACCGAGCGCGTCTGAGCCGCCAGCCAACTGTCAAGCGGTGAAACAACCCGCCGCTTTCGCTGCATTAGGCTTTGACAAGGCAGCGCGCGGCGGCCAAGTCCCAGCCTGCCCAACCGCAGCTTTTGAAAAACACCGGCCCGCTGGCCGCATCTCTGGGGGGGCGCGCGATCGCCTCTGCCAGTGTTGGCAAGCACGCCACGTCAATGCCCGCTTGCAGCAAGTCCCCCGCTTCATGGTCCGCGTCCCGGGTGTCAACCACGATGTGTCCCTTGCCTGCGATGGTCGCGCAGACCTCGGGCGCCCACTCAACCATGTGTGGACTGAATGCGCCGACCGCCGCTACAAAAGCATCCTGCCTGGGTTGGGCGGTCAACACCACGCTCTGCGCGGGGGTGCAACTGACCACCAAGGGGCAATTCGCCAGGGCGGTGTTGGCATCCTCAACCGTGTTGGCTTGCATGCCAAGCGAGCGGGCATGCAAAGCCAAGGCCTGTGCGCTGGTCGGGCTGCGTGAGGCGATCCAAACTTGTTCAATGCCCAGGCCCTCATGAAATGCCTCCAGATGGGCGCGCCCTTGAACCCCAGCACCCACGATCAACAGTGGTCCTTGGTGCACAGGGGCCAGCCGTTGAGCAGCCAGCAAGGACACAGCTGCGGTGCGCCTTGCCGTGACCGTGGGGCCGTCCAGCGAGGCAAGTTTGCGGCCAGTGCGCACATCAAACACCACCACCTCGCCCTGTATGGCTGCAAGCCCATGCGCAGGGTTGTCCGCCACAAAAGTAATCAGTTTGGTGATAGCCAACTGGGCGTCGTGTGCGGGCATGACAAACAGGCTGGCGCCGCCGGGCAGAGCTTGCACCAAACGGGCGGGTACCACCACGCTGGGGTCGCCCAGCAAGTCTTCGATGGCCCGAGCAAGTGCCAGGTAGGGCAGGGCCACAGCGGTTTGCGCCGCATTCAAGGACAGGCATGTGTTCATGCAGGCCAGTGTAGGTCCCCGCCGACCTGGTCATTGCCCCAGGTTGCGCGGCCAACGCAGGCGCATATGGCTTTCAAATTGGCGTGACTCACCACTCAAAGGGTCCATGAACCCGATACGCTTGGCCAGCAACTGCAACGGGTTGCTGAAGTCCTCGGGCTGACCGGGTTCACGCAGCACCTTTGGGTAGAACTGGTCGCCCAGCATCGGCAAGCCCAAGGCGTTCATGTGGATGCGCAATTGGTGGCGCTTGCCACTGATGGGCGACAAGCCATACAAAGCCAAGCCACCTTGCTTGGCTATCAGCGAGACACGGGTTTGGCTGTTGGGCTCGCCTGCCACTTCCCTGGAAACAAAAAAGGCTTCGTCTTCTTCAATGCGACTTTGGTAGACCAGGGGCAGGGTCAAGTGCGGATGAAACCCAGCCACCGCCTCATAGTTTTTTGCAACCTGTTGATGACGAAACAAGGCTTGGTAGGCGTCTCGGTCTTGGGCTCGCTTGGAAAACACCACCAAGCCTGCGGTTTCACGGTCAATCCGGTGCAAGGGCGACAACTCCTCCAAGCCCGTGCTTTGCTTGAGTTGCACCAACAAGCTGGTGTGCAGGTAACGCCCGCCGGGGGTGACAGGCATGAAATGCGGCTTGTCAGCCACCAGCAGATGCTCGTCCTCGAACACGATGCTTGCCTGGTCTGGCAATCTGGTTTCTTGGTTGGTTTCACGGTAATAGAAAACCGCTTGGCCGTGTGGGCAGGGCTGGGTGACACCCAAGGGCAAACCAAGATCAGACAACACCAGTCCTTGCGCCATGCGCTGCGACCAGACAGATGCATCCACCGCCGGGAAACGCTCACTCAAAAAAGCCAAGAGCGTTGGCCAGTGGCCATGCGGAACCACCACCCGGCTGGGGCTGACCCCGGCGCGGCTGGGCGGTCTGTGGGCGCTGAACCTGGTTGCCATCTGCGCGGTGGGCCTGTATGCGGGCAAGCCTCAGACCCGCTGGAACAACAGGTCCCAGACCCCGTGCCCCAGGCGCAGGCCTCGGTTTTCAAACTTGGTCAGCGGCCGGTAGGCTGGTCGATCGGCATAAGCGTCCGCGCGGGTGCTGGTATTGACCAAGCCGGGTTCGAGTTGCAAGACCGACAAAATGTGTTGGGCATAAGGCAGCCAATCGGTGGCCACATGCAGGTAAGCGCCTGGTTTCATCCGATGCAAGAGTTGCTTGACAAATGGCGTTTGAATCAATCGGCGCTTGTGATGACGGCTCTTGTGCCAAGGGTCGGGAAAAAAGATGTGCACCCCGTCAAGGCTGTCTGGCGTGAGCATGTGAGTCAGCACCTCGACCGCGTCATGCTGCAGGATGCGGATGTTCTCAATCTGTTGCTCGCCCATGCGTTTGAGCAAGGCGCCCACGCCAGGCTCGTGCACCTCACAGCACAGGAAGTTGTCATCTGGGCGAGCAGCTGCAATCTGCGCGGTGGCGTCGCCCATGCCAAACCCAATTTCAAAAATCACCGGCGCGGCTCGGCCAAACATATCCTCCATGAGCAAGGCCATGGGTTGAAAAGGCAGCACAAAACGGGGCCCAAGCGCTTGTAAGGCTTTGGTCTGACCGGTGGTGGTGCGCCCCGCGCGGGTGACAAAGCTTTTGATCGTCTTTGGATGGCTGATATGAGCGGGTGCGGCGGTCATGAACAAGGGTGTGGCCAAGAGCTGTGCATTATCGCGGCAGGGGCCAGGCAGCAAGCCACTGCTTGAGGGCTTGTTGGGGTGTAGTTTTGCCTTCGGGCAAGCCCAAGACCTGTGCCGCTGCATTCAAGGCGACCAGCGGGTCATGCAGGTCCAAGGGCTGCGCCCCGTTTTGCTTGCTCAGTTTTTCGCCGTTGCCATCAATCACCAGGGGGGTGTGCATGTACGTAGGCGTGGGCAAGGCCAGTGCACGTTGCAACAAGATTTGCCGCGCTGTGTTGTCGGTGAGGTCGGCGCCGCGCACCACATGGGTGACGCCTTGCGCGGCATCGTCAACCACCACCGCGAGTTGGTAAGCCCATAGGCCGTCGGCGCGTTTGAGCACAAAGTCGCCCACTTCTTGCGCCACATCCTGTGTTTGCGCGCCCAGCCAGCGGTCATGCCAGGTGACGGGTGTGGCCAGCTTCAAGGCAGAGATCACACGCTGCACGTCCAATCGCCAAGCGCGGGCAGGTTTGCCCCTCAAGCCGTGGCGACAGGTGCCGGGGTAGACCGATGCACTGTGTCTGGCACGGGTTTGACCTGCGGCGGTTTGGGCGTCTTCCACGTCTTTACGTGAACAACCACAGGGGTAGGCCAAGCCCTTTTGCACCAATTTGTTCAGGGCGGTTTGGTAAGCATCGCCACGCTCAGACTGGAAGACCACCGTGGCGTCAAAAGACAATCCACATGCATGCAGTTGCGCCAGGATCACCTCGGCCGCACCTGGCAGACAACGCGGGGTGTCGACATCCTCCATGCGCACCAACCAGTGCCCCTGGTGCGCTCGCGCATCAAGCCAACTGGCCAACGCGGCGACCAATGAGCCGGCATGCAAAGGGCCGGTTGGTGAAGGAGCGAATCGACCGAGGTACACCTGAATCAAGGGTTTTCCCTACTTATGTAAAAAAATATTGACAGCTTAACGTGTAAACCTAAAATAACAGTATGCCCTAAAGGGCTTTACTGATTTATGGCCATGGGGCCATAAATATCCCTCGTGCGGGTTTTGCACAGACGTGAGATCTTTCAAGGAGACAACACCATGTCAGATAAAGTCGGTCCATCAGGCCTATCAGAGGCCGAGTCGGAAGAGATCCATCGGCATCTCGTCCAAGGAACTCAAATCTTTGGAATGATTGCTGCGCTGGCGCATTTGTTGGCGTACATCTATTCCCCTTGGCTGAAATAACAGGAGAACCACATGATCTACGGAAAAATCTGGACAGTGGTCAAACCTTCTGTCGGTATACCAATCTTCATTGCAGCAGTGGCCATTGGATCGTTTTCGGTTCACCTGGCATTGACCCTCAATACCACTTGGGTCAAGAAATTTTTGAACGGAAGCGCGGCAACTGCAGCAGTCATTCAGACTGTCAAGACGCCTACTGCCTAAACCGCTCACTCATTTTCTGTCTTAATGGGCCGGGGTTTCCAACCTCGGTCCATTTTCAAAGATGACCACCCAAACCGAAAAACTCTCTAGCAGTTGGACGCGCATGGGTCTGCGGTTTTTACCGTTCGCGGATGCTGCCTCTGAATCACTGCCGCTGAGTCGCTTGTTGCGGTTGTCATTGTTTCAAATTTCTGTTGGCATGGCACTGACCATGTTGGTGGGCACCCTCAACCGGGTCATGATTGTGGAGCTGAAGGTTCCCGCCTCACTGGTTGCCATCATGGTGTCCTTGCCGTTGCTGGTGGCGCCCTTTCGCGCGCTGATCGGTTTTCGGTCAGACCACCACCGTTCCCATCTCGGTTGGCGACGCGTCCCCTATATATGGATGGGCACTTTGCTGCAATTTGGCGGCTTTGCCATCATGCCTTTTGCCTTGTTGGTGCTGGGCGGTTTGGGTCAATCTGTCCATACCCCTGCCTGGGTGGGTCACGTAGGCGCTGGCTTGGCTTTTTTACTGGTGGGTGCTGGTTTGCACACGACTCAGACCGCGGGCTTGGCCTTGGCCACCGATTTGGCACGACCTCAAGACCGCCCCAAGGTGGTGGGTTTGATGTATGTGATGTTGCTGGTTGGCATGATCTTGAGTGCTTTGGCTTACGGGTTTTGGCTGCGTGATTTTTCGCCAGGCGGCTTGATACGCACTATTCAGGCGGCCGCAGTGATCACGCTTTGTTTGAATGTCATTTCCATGTGGAAACAAGAGAGCAGAAGCGCGGCTCGCAAGCCGGGTATTGAAGATGAAGAAGATCCGGATTTTCTGGCTTCGATTCGCCATTTCTGCAGGGATGCCGCTGCCGTCAGGCGCTTATGGGCTTTGGGTCTGGGCACCCTGGCGTTCAGCATGGAGGAAGTGTTGCTCGAGCCCTTTGGTGGCGAAGTGCTTCAATTGAGCGTCTCCGACACTACTTTCCTCACCGCAGCCCTGGCCACAGGCAGCTTGGTTGGCTTTGCCTGGGCTTCCAGGGTGCTCAGCGGTGGTGCTGATCCCATCCGCATGGCCAGTTGGGGATTGCTGGTGGGGTTACCTGGTTTCTTGGCGGTGATCCTGTCGGCACAACAGTCGTCGCATGGGCTTTTCATGTTGGGCGCATGTCTGATAGGTTTCGGCGTGGGACTGTTTGGCCACGGCACATTGACCGCCACCATGAACCATGCACCACCCGACCAAGCAGGGCTTGCCTTGGGTGCATGGGGGGCGGTCCAAGCCACGGCTGCGGGGCTGGCCATGGCGCTTGGCGGTATCATCCGCGATGTTGCTGCACGCATGACAGATTCCGCCAACGCGTATGTGTTTGTGTACAGCTTGGAGGTGGTCCTGCTGGCAGTCACCTGGCTGATCATGATCCCCTTGGTGAAAAACAAACCCTGAGGCCCGATTGGGCATTTTGTGACGCAAAGAACGAGGAGAAAACCCCATGCAAATTCACACCGTCTTGTTCATTCTCTGGATCGTTGTGATGGTCTTTTTGTTGGCCAACTGGCTCAGCAAACCTTACAAACCAGACTGAAACTCAGCTGCGTTTGTCAGCCATGGCCAGCGCCAAGCTCAAGCCACTGACGAACGCGTCTTCCACCCGGTGACCCAGCAGCCAATCGCCACACAGGCCGATATTCGATTTGGCATCCCACAGGCATGGCTCTCCCAGGGCCTGTGATGTTTTGGCATACCGCCACAGGTGAACCTGCGCAAAACCGGGCTCAGCCCTGATGCCCGTGAGCTCTGCAAACGCTTTCATCAATTTGGCTCGAACACGTTCAGCGTCGTCTTCCACATGTTCTTGTGACCACTCAGCACTGGCCTGCACCGTCCAGCGCTCAAGTGGTGCGCGCCCAGGCTTGGATGATTCGCGAGAAACCCAAGCCACCCGGTGGTGTACGCTACGGGCAGCGTTCCATTGCGGTCCCAAGTGGGGCAAACCCGGTTGGTTGGCCAAGGGGTAGGCCAGCATCAGGGTCCAACAAGGTGCGACCTGTACCTTGGACAAGGCATTCAAGCCGCTGAACTCGGTGGCAGGCAGACCTGACTGGCGCAGCAGAAAATCCGCTTGCACATGCGGGATGGCCATGACCACCGCATCAAAACCCGTGTGTTTGCTGCCATCGGCAAAGACCAGGTCCCAGAGCTTGGGTGAATTGGCGTTACGGCGGACAAATTGCACCTGTGATTTGGGATGTAACTGACCTTGCTCAAGCAGCGGCTTGGCCCAGTGCCGCACCAAAGCGTTCATACCGGGGCTGGCCACAAAATGCGGCTCCCGCAGGGGTAAAGCGGCTTCTATCACCCGACCCAAGGGGTCGAGCACACGCACGGCATTGGCACTCCAGGCCCGGCAAATCGCCTGGGTGCCTGGCACCTCGGTGAGTGCTTGCATGAAGCGCGGGTCACGCACCGTGAAATACTGGGTGCCATGGTCAAAGCTGCCGTAAGCGGTTTCGCGGGTCGACATGCGCCCGCCAGCGCCATGGCTTTTCTCAAACACGGTCACAGGGTGACCCGCCTGCACCAAGGTGCGAGCGGCGGTGATACCGGCCATACCGGCCCCGATGACAGCTGTTTTTTTCATGCTTGCACTCTACACCTTTCGCTGGGGCTTATGGGTGCTGGCTTCCCCCAACAATGCCGATCGGGTCCTCGGGTTTTGTGTACAAGGTGCCGCTCAGGGTTTCGTGGCGCAGCCGCAGCCGACTGGGTGGGTTGGCCTGCAGCGGTGAGCTTGGCTTGGCGCGACGCCCGGTTGAACAGCAGCACGTCCAGCGCCTCTTCCATTTGCCGCACCCGGTAACTCAGGGCGCTGGGCACCACGCCCATGTCGCGGGCGGCGGCGGCAAAGCTGCCATGTTGGGCAATGATTTGCAGCATGGTGAGGGCATCGGGGGTCAGGACGTCGCGGGCTGAGGGTATGGTCAAGGTCTTTTCGTTCAAATGATTTGAATGATGCCATCAATTTCAGCGGTCTTGATGCAGACTCCGTTGTCTTAAAGTTCACTCCAACAAAGACCTCAACGCCATGCTGACACTTCGCCCATCCCTTGCACGAGGCTACGCCGACCACGGTTGGCTCAAGTCCTTCCACAGTTTTTCATTTGCCGGATACCACGACCCGGCCCACATGGGTTGGGGCAACCTGCGCGTCATCAACGAAGACCGCATCGCGCCCGAAACCGGCTTTGGCACCCACGGCCACCAGGACATGGAAATCGTCAGCTATGTGCTGTCGGGCAACCTGGCGCACCAAGACAGCATGGGCAATGTCAAAGGCATTCCGCCCGGCGACGTGCAGCGCATGAGCGCGGGCAGCGGCGTCAAGCACAGCGAGTTCAACCATGCGCAAGGGGAGGAAACGCATTTCTTGCAAATTTGGATTCAACCGAATGTGCGCGGCATCCCGCCCAGCTATGAACAAAAAACCGTGCCACCTGCCAGCAAACGCGGCGCTTTGGCCTTGATTGCCAGCCACACGCCCACAACGGATGCGGTGAAGATTCATGCGGATGCCGCCTTGTATGCCGGTTTGTTCGATGGCGCCGAGCAAGCGCAACTGGCTTTGAACACGAACCGCCGGGCCTATGTGTTTTTGGTGCGCGGTGGATTGAACGTGAATGGCCAAAACCTGCAAGCCGGTGACGCCTTGCTGGTGGCCGATGAATCTGAATTGACCCTGAGCCAAGGCCAAGACGCCGAAGTGTTGGTGTTTGACCTGGCCCCCTGAATTTTTATTGCTTATCCAAGGAGAAATCATGAGCAAAACCGTTGTTGTCTACCACTCTGGCTACGGCCACACCCAACGCCTGGCCCAGTCTGTGGCCGAAGGCGCCAAAGCCACGCTGGTGGCGATTGACGCCGAAGGCAATGTGAGCGAGGCCGATTGGGCCGCCATCAATGCCGCCGACGCCATCATCTTTGGCTCACCCACCTACATGGGCATGGCGTCTTGGCAGTTCAAAAAGTTTGCCGACGCCACCTCCAAGTATTGGATGAGCGGCGCCTGGAAAGACAAAGTGGCTGGCGGCTTCACCATTTCCTCTAACCTGAGCGGCGACAAGCTGTCCACCTTGCAGTACTTCATCACCTTGTCCATGCAATTGGGCATGGTTTGGGTCGGCCAAGCCAACCCGAACGACGGCAGCATCAACCGCTTGGGTTCGTCCTCGGGCGTGATGGCGCAAGTGGGCCCCACCAGCCCTGCCGCTGACATTCCCCAAGGCGACTTGGACACCGGCAAAGCCTATGGCGAGCGCGTGGCCAAGATGGCGGCGAAGTTGCATGTTTGAAACTGATATGCCTGTATGAAAATCCTAAGCCTCTTGCCCTGGGCCGATTGGCTGGTGCTGCTGTTTTTCATGGCGGCTTGGATTGGCTACGCCCAGTTCGCCACCCGCTGGTCGCTCAAACGCCCGTCCATCTTGGCAGCTACCAACCGGTTTCGCCTGCGCTGGATCCAGGTGTCCCTCACCCGGGACCCGCGTGTCCTTGACGGCATCATCACCCAGACCCTGTCCAACACCCCCGCGTTTTTCTCCAGCACCACCATCCTGATCATGGGTGGTTTGCTTGCCCTCATGGGCACCACCGACAAGGCCGCCGAGTTTGTGCGCGAAATCCCGTTCTCGCAGGCCACGCCCATCTTGGTGTTCGAGTTCAAAATCTTGGTGCTGATCTCGATTTTTGTGTATGCGTTTTTCCGCTTTTCATGGTCGATGCGGCAATACACCTTTGTGTCTTTGATGATTGGCGCGTTGCCGTCCCACGAGCATTTCATCGCGCACCCGCAAGAGCAAATGGACTATGCCGAGCGTGTGGCGGCCATGACCGGCTTGGCTGCTGAAACCTTCAACGACGGCTTGCGTGCCTACTATTTTGCGTTTGCCGTGATGGGCTGGTTTTTCTCGCCCATGGCTTTTGTGGTCACCACGGTGTTGATCGTGGGCATTTTGTATAACCGCGAATTCCGCTCGGATGTGCTGGAAGTGCTGAACGACGGCAACTAGGCCTACCGCCCAAGCATGGCGCTTTCACGTCA
Source organism: Bordetella parapertussis (assembly GCA_945873925.1). Classification (GTDB taxonomy): domain Bacteria; phylum Pseudomonadota; class Gammaproteobacteria; order Burkholderiales; family Burkholderiaceae_C; genus Limnohabitans. Next base: position 57,410 of record CAMCES010000005.1, on the reverse strand, counting down.
TGGCCCAGGTCCAGCCAGCGTTTCAGCGTGGCCGGTGGCACGGCAGGTGCGCGGCCATGCTGCGGCTGGATGGTGGGGTGGTTCATGCGGATGATTTCGTTTTTCACCTTCACCAGCAGTTTCTTGAAAGGCTGCTTGGCCGACCAACTGTCTTTGGGTACGAGCCTGGCAAAACGTGGACCCCATCGCAGCCAGGTGACCCAGCTGCGCACTTCCGCAGGTTCGCCTGCCAAAAACAGGTTGATCCCTTCTTCGGCAATCAGCACCGTGCCTTTCAATCGGCGAGCCTGGGCTTGCGCCAAACACACCTGCTGCAGGCCATGGGTGTCGTCGATCTGCGTGAACAGATAGACCGAGATGTTCAGCACCGGCAAGCCGCTCATGAAGGCATCCAAGCCAAACCAGCGGTGGTGCCACCGGCCAACGCGCCGCGCACCGGGCGGTACTCGCAGCCAATCCATCCGGTCCATTGCAGTTCGCGCAAGGTGTCGAATACCGTGGGGTAGTGCAATTCGCTCTGGTCAGGCTCGTGGCGAAGTGGCACGCCAGCGATTTGCAAATGACCCACCCGCCCCGTGGGCAGCCAGTGGCGTAATTGGTTGAGCAGATCACCCTCCACGATCTGGCAGTGGTAGAGGTCAAACTGCACCTTCAAGTGGTCAAGCCCGATGGCTTGCACGATGGCATGGGCGTCTGCTTGGCGGTTCAAAAAATAATGCGGAATGTCGCGGCCATTGATCGGCTCGATCAGGATGGTTGTGCTGGCCGCTGCCGCTTGCTCGGCGGCCCAACGCAGGTTGCTCAGGTATTTGTCCCGCCAGGCGCTGTCCGTGGCGGCGTAGGCGTGGCTGGTTTGCAAGGCCAGTGGCAGCGCCGAGGCCGCTTGGTGCTCGGGTGGCATCACCCCAGCCAAGACATGCACACTCGGGCAGCCAATGGTTTGGGCATACGACAAGGCCAGTAAAACGCCGTTTTGAAACTCGGCCTCCCGGCCCGGCAAACAAGCCGTGCCACGTGAACCCTGACCCCAAGCCTGAGCAACGCTGCTGCTGTCTTGCCCACCGGGTGGGGCGTTGAACAACACCACCCGAACACCGGCGTCTTCGGCGGCACGGGCGATGTCTTGGGCGGGGAAGTCATAGCCAAACATGAATTCCACCGCGGTGAAGCCATCCAAGGCTGCAGCTTGGAAGCGCTCCAAAAAAGGCAGTTCCGGGTAGAGCATGGAGAGGTTGGCAGCAAAGCGCAGCATGTGCTTGAAAGGTCTGTGGGCTGGGGTGACGCCTCTCACCTGGCCACCGCTGTCGCCGTGTCTTGCGCATTCAATTCGGGATTGAGTAATTGCGCAAACTCAAACACAAACTGCCTGAGGTAGGCATGCCGTTTGAAGGCAATCCGCGCTAGGTTGTGTCCAAACAGGCGCCCAGCCGGGCGCACCACCAAGTCGGTGTCGGTGATGTCACGCACCGCCATTTCAGCCACGATGCCCACGCCCAGGCCCAGCCGTACATAGGTCTTGATCACGTCTGAGTCGATCGCTTCCAAGGCGATGCGCGGCGTCAAGTGCGCCGCTGCAAACGCCTTGTCGATGCGGGTGCGGCCGGTGAACGAGGGGTGGTAGGTGATGATGGGTTCATTGGCCAGGTCAGCCAATTCGAGTTGCGGCACCTTGGCCAGCGGGTGGTCGGCGGGCAGGACCAACACATGTTGCCATTCATAGCAGGGCAGGGTGATCAGTTCGGGGTAATCGGACAAGCTTTCGGTGGCAATGCCGATTTCAGCGGTTTCATCCAACACCATGCGGGCCACCTGGTCGGGTGCGCCCTGGTGCAGACGGATGTTCACGCTGGGGTAGGCGCTGCGCAGTTGCGCCACAGGCACGGGCAGCACGTAACGCGCTTGGGTGTGGGTGGTGGCGATCGACAAGGTGCCACTGTCTTGGCTGCTGTACTGCTCGCCGATGCGCTTCAAGTTGCTGACTTCGCGCAGGATGATTTCAATGCTTTTGAGCACATGCTGGCCGGGCTCGGTGACCCGCTTCAAGCGCTTGCCATGGCGACCAAAAATCTCAATGCCCAGTTCGCTTTCCAATTCCAATATCGCCTTGGACACCCCGGGTTGCGAGGTGTGCAGCACTTTGGCCACTTCGGTCAGGTTGAGGTTGCGGCGCACAGCCTCTTGCACAAAACGAAATTGATGAAGGTTCATGGTTTATTTCATATAAGAAAGCCCTTTATTATGCCTTTTGCCTGGGGTTGGTTAGGCCTGCCAGTCCTCCAGCGCGATCTGCGCCAACAGCGTCAACAAGGCAGGACGCTCGCCCACGGCAGGTACTGGCTCCAGCGTCAACGTGGGAAAGCGCTGAACCAATGCGTCGAGCATGCTGGGTAAGTCCTCTCGTACATGCTTGCCCACGCCCAGGAACATCGGAACCAAGCGCAGATGGGTGAAGCCTTGGCTCACCAAGTCTTCCACAGCGCGCTCGAGGCTGGGGCTGCTGAGTTCGAGGTAAGCGCACACCACCTTCACCCCAGGCTGCATCCCGGCGACTTGCTCGGCCACGGCTTGCATCGGGCGGTGCCATAACGGGTCGCGGGATCCATGGGCAAACAACACAATGGCTTTCATCTTCATGACTTTCTGTTCAGTGCCTGACAACCAGCCAGCCAAAGGCCAGCAATGAACCCGCCATGTACACCATGCCGGGTGTCGCGGCAGCCAGCCATGGCGACCAGGCGTTGAGGTTGCCAATGAAGCCAAACAGGTTGTTGATCAGGAAAAAGCTGATGCCCAGCAAGACGCCTAAAAACACCATGCTGGTCATGGGTGTGCTGCGCAACTGCAAGTAGGCAAAGGGCAGGGCCAAGATCACCATCACCAAACAGCTCAAGGGGTAAAAGACTTTTTTCCAGAAATCAATTTCAAAGCGCTGTGAGGCTTGACCGTTGGCGCGCAGGTGTTGGATGTAATTGAACAACTCCAGTGTGGCCATGCGCTCGGGCTTGAGCAAAGCCACTGAGAGCATGTCCTCGGTCAAGGCATTGTCCCAGCGCCATTGGGACAGCTTTTCACGGCGAATTTGGGGGCGTCCGTTGTCCATGGTGCTTTGAAACTGGTCTCGCTCCAGGTTTCGCAGCAACCAGCCTCCACCGTCGGGCTCGAATTGGCCCAGACCTGCGCAGATCAGGGAAGTGAGCTTGCCTTTGTCATCGAACTCGAAAATCCGGATGCCGACGAGTTGACCATCCGCATCCATGGCAGCCACATTGACCACGCTGGCGTTTTGGCCGCGGCTTTCCTTGAGCCAGGCACCAGTGACCCCTTGGCTGCTGGCGACACCCAGGTAACGCGCCTTGAGCAGTTGCGCCTGTCGGCTGGCCGCAGGCGACACATAGTCGCCCAATGCAAACGTGAACACCACGAACACCAAGCCCAGCCCAAGCAAGGTGAACAGCGCCCGGTAAGGGCCCAGGCCACTGGTGCGCAATATCGTGAACTCTGAACTTTGCGCAAAGCGCGCCATCACAAAAATCGAGCCTATCAAGACGGTGATGGGCATGAGCTCGTAGGCATGGCCCGGCACCAAGAGCAGCACATAGGCCAGCGCATGCCGCAAGTCATAGGCGTTTTCCGGGCCTTTGCCAATCCACTTGAGTTCATCCACCAGGTCAAAGAAAAAGAACAGCCCGATGAAACCCAGGGTGGCAAAAACCACTTTGGCCAGAACTTCGCCATAAATCAGTCGTCGAATGGTTTTCATGCCTGCCCGCTCAGTGACGGTTGACCGACTTTGCGTGCGCGTCTGAACAAGGACGGTTGCTGACGCCAGTACAAGACCAACACCGCCAGCAAAAAGACTGGCAGATGCATGCCCAGCAAGAGGGGGCCCATGGTGTATAGGCCAGAGGCAACCCAAGTGCGGCTGAGGTTGACCAGGTTGTAGTAGATGAAGAAGGTGATCATCGCCATGATCAGCGAGCCCGAGCGGCCTGTGCGGGTGTTGATGAAGGGGATCGCAATGGCCAACAAAAGCAAATTGAACGAAGCCAAACCCAAGCCAATGCGCCAGGTCAACTCGCTCAAGTTGACCGGCGTGGGGTTGCGCCACAGGTACCAGGGTTGGGTGGCTTGAGCTTCAACCTCGCTGGCTGTAACCGGGGTGGACTCCACCCTTGAGCTGTGTGACTCGAAAGCAATCACCTTGATTTCGTCTTTACCCGGATTGATATCGACGCGTTGTCCCTGGTTGAGCACCAAAAACCGTTCACCCTCGCGGGTGTCAATGAAGCCGGTTTCAGATGTGACGATCGACTGGCTGTCTTGGTCTTGCGAAAAAATGAAAACCCGGCTACCTTGCTTTTCCGATTGGCTGTTTTTGTCGATGAAAAACACCCGCTTGCCGTTGGCGGACTCTTGAAACTCTCCCGATTTGATGCGCTCGAGGTCGCCGCGGTTTTCATAGCGCTCTCGCATCTCCAAGATTTGCGAATTCGACCAAGGCCAAGCGCACAGGGCCAATCCCAGGATGGTCAGCAGCCAAGGCCAGGCAAATCGCAGGGCAGGGCGCAGCAATCGGGTCGTGCTTTGGCCACTGGACTGCCAGATCACCATTTCGCTGTCTGTGTACATGCGCGACATGGTGGCCACCGTGGCGATGAACAGGCTCATGGTCAAGAGCGAATGCACATTTGCCAGCATCGTGAAAGCCAATACCAAGCTGACTTCTTGGGGGTCGACCTTGCCGCCAGAGGCTTGACCCAGCGTGCGGATCAGCATGACCGTCATCACGATGGTCACCAAAACCACCAGGGTTGCCCAAAAATAGCGCCCCAGCTCGTTGCGGAAGGAGGAATGGAATAACATACAAAACTGTTTAAAAGGTCAATTATGAACTTGGAACTTCGTTCCCTCTCTTGGTCGCAGGCGGCATCAGTCAAAACCGATGCCTTGGTGGTGATGGTGGCCAAGGCAACCAGCCCAGAAACCGGCTTGATTGCCAACATGCTGGCCCAAGCCGAAAAATCGGGTGATTTCTCCGCAGCATCCGGTCAATGCATGTTGTGGTGGAAGCCCCCAGGTTTGTCCGCCTTGCGGCTGGTGTTGGTCGGCGTCGGCGATGGTCGCCCCCAGGATGTCCGCCAAGCGGTTATTGCAGCTGTCAACGCCCTCAAGAAAAGCAAGGCGCAGCAAATCACTTTGTGCCTGCAAGCCTCACAGATTCCTCATTTGGCTATCGCTGCCCAAGCCGCAGATGACGCCAACTATGTCTACACGGCCACCAAACCCAGCGCCAAACCTTCTATGGTCGCCAAACTGGTGATCGGTGTGCCACAAGCCACCCAGGCCAAACCCGCATTTGCTGTGGCGCAGGCCCAAGTCGCGGGTGTTGCGCTTGCACGGGAATGGGGCAACCGTCCTGCCAACCACGCCACGCCAGAACACCTGGCACAAGCCGCCAAAAAGCTGGCCAAGCACGCCCGCGTGACTTGCCAAGTGTTGGGCCCCAAAGAAGTCACCCGCTTGGGCATGGGTTCCTTTTCGGCTGTGGCCCAAGCTTCTGCCGAGCCATTGCGTTTCATCGTGTTGAACTACAAAGGCGCAGCCGCCTCCCAAGCCCCGGTCGTTTTGGTGGGCAAGGGCATCACCTTTGACACCGGTGGCATTTCACTCAAACCAGGGCCTGGCATGGACGAGATGAAATTCGACATGTGCGGCGCTGCCAGCGTGCTGGGTACTTTTGAAGCACTGGCCCTGCTCAAACCAGCCATCAATGTGGTTGGCCTGATTCCCGCCTGTGAAAACATGCCCGGTGGCAAAGCGCTCAAACCCGGCGACGTGGTGACCAGCATGAGCGGTCAAACCATCGAGATCCTCAACACCGATGCCGAGGGGCGGCTCATCCTTTGTGATGCCCTGACCTATGCCAAGCGTTTCAAACCCCGCGCGGTCATTGACATCGCCACCCTCACTGGCGCGTGTGTGATTGCATTGGGTCATCTGCGCAGCGGCTTGTACGCTACCGACGAAACATTGGCGACGCAACTGCTGGCCGCTGGCGACAAAACCTTGGACCTGAACTGGCGCATGCCCTTAGATGATGAATATGCCGATGGCCTGAAGTCCAACTTTGCCGACGTGGCCAACGTGGCCGACCGCAGTGCAGGCTCGGTCACTGCTGCCAAATTTTTGCAGCGCTTTGCCAACGACTATCCATGGGCGCACTTGGACATCGCGGGATCGGCTTGGAGGAGTGGCGCGGCCAAAGGCGCGACAGGTCGCCCTGTGCCTTCCCTGCTGGCTTTCTTGACTGCCGCCGACATGCTTCAAGCCGTCCCAGCCAAGCAAGCCTCGGCCGGCAACAAAACCACTCGCAAGCGCACATAAGCAGATGGCGGACATGACCGAGGTTGCCTTCCATTTCAATGCCACTGAAAAGATCAATTACGCATGCCGCTTGCTGCGCAAAGCTCTGAATGCGTCTGCCAAGGTGGTGGTGGTCGGGCCCCACGAACTGATCCATGCGCTGGACACGGCTTTGTGGCGCTTTTCTGCGACATCCTTCATAGCCCATTGCATGGCCGACACCCTGCCTGGGGTGTTGAAAAATTCACCGGTTGTTTTACTGCCCAGCGACCGCTTGCCCCTCGATTTGCCTCATCACCATGTGTTGCTGAATTTGGGCGCTGATTTGGTACAGGGCTTTGAATCTTTCGAGAAGCTCATTGAAGTGGTCACCCAAGATGATCAAGACAGACTGCAGGCGCGTTCACGTTGGAAGCATTACGCCGACCGAGGTTACCCCTTGGTCCGCCATGATTTAAGTCTCAAGGCCAGCCTGTGACCAAGTCCCCCATGCCCCCATTACCCGTGCCCATGCTGACCGAAGTGGTGCAGATCAATGGCAGTTTGCGTCCGGCTATACTGCCTTGGGCTTTGCCCAAAACGGACAGTCCAAGCAGCCAGCCAGGCTTGCTGGGGCCTGACCCAGAAGCCCTGGCTGACCAAGTGATTGACAAGGTGCAAATGCGCTTGGCACAAATCATGCCCGAGTTGATGCGAAACGCGGTAGATGAAGTCATGCGCGAACACCTGGCTGCAGACAGCAAAACACGAACCGTGCAAGGTGACTGAAGCCCGCGCTGAACCATCAAATGCCTTGGTGTGCCAAGGCAAACATATCATTCGCCGATGACCGTTTATTCACTGGGAGAACAACTTGAGACTTCAACTGAGCTTGGCCGCTTTGCTGGCCACCATGATGACCCCGATTTTGGCCCAAGAGGTGGTCAAAATCGGACATGTTGCCCCGATCAGCGGACCGATTGCCCACATGGGCAGAGACAATGAAAACGGTGCTCGTTTGGCCATTGAGGCGCTCAATGCCAAGGGCCTGAGCATTGGCGGGAAAAAGGTCAAGTTTGAATTGCTCGCCGAAGACGATGCCGCCGATCCCAAGCAAGGCACGGCTGCTGCCCAAAAATTGGTCGACCAAAAAGTCCATGGCGTGATTGGGCACCTCAACTCCGGTACATCCATTCCTGCTTCCAAAATTTACAGCGATGCAGGCATTCCCCAAATTTCTCCCTCGTCGACCAACCCCAAGTTCACCCGACAGGGTTTCAAGACCACATTCCGTGTGGTTGCGGATGATGTGCATTTGGGCGGCACCTTGGGGCGCTATGCGGTGAAAAACCTCCAAGTCAAGACATTTGCGGTGATCGATGACCGCACCGCCTATGGTCAAGGTGTGGCGGACGAATTTGCCAAAGCCGCCGCCGCTGCCGGTGCCAAGCAGGTTGGCCGTGAATTCACCACTGACAAGGCGACCGACTTCACCGCGATCTTGACCACGATCAAGGGCAAAAAACCAGACCTGATCTTCTTTGGTGGCATGGATTCGGTGGCAGGTCCCATGGTCAAGCAAATGAAGTCATTGGGATTGACCGCCAAGTTCATGGGTGGAGACGGCATTTGCACCCCTGAAATCGTCAAATTGGCGGGTGACGCCATCGGTGACAACCAGGTTTTTTGTGCCGAAGCGGGAGGTGTTGAGGGCCCACAAGAGAAAGTCATGGCCGATTTCAAAGCCCTGTACAAAAAGCGTTTTAATACAGATGTGCAAATTTATGCGCCCTATGTGTATGACGCGGTGAACATCATGGCTGATGCCATGGTCACAGCCAATTCCTCTGACCCTGCCAAATACCTGCCTGTTTTGGCTAAAACCAATGGATTCAAAGGGGTAACTGGCAGCATCAGCTTTGATGAAAAGGGTGACATCAAAAATGGTGCCCTGACCCTGCACAGCTTCAAGGCCAGCAAAAAAATCACCTTAGCTGTCGTGCGTTAACGGTTAACCAATCGCAGTTCCCAGTTGGTTTTTTGCCATGACGCCACTTCCTGTTGCAGCAAATGGTTGGACTGTGGAAACCGAACGGCCCACATCGGTTCCAGTTGCAGTTCAAAGCAATGCGGAACCTGGCTCGACAGGCCAAATTTCATGCCCTCTGCTTCGGGGTCACGGCGGGCGTGACACAAAATCACAGCCAACCGAAGGCTCATGAGTTGATAAATGAAAAACGCATCCACATGTTCAATCTCGAGCTTGCGCAATTTGCCTTTGTGGCCCAAAACCAGCAGGCTCAGGCGTTGCAACTCGTGCATGGCAAAGCCCGGGGTGTCCGTGTTTTCCAGGATGTAGGCGCCGTGTTTGTGGGAATCCGTGTGTGAAATTTGGGTACCAATTTCATGCAATTGGGCTGCCCAATCGAGTTTTTTCAGATACCTCGACCAATTTTGTTCAGTATCCAAAGTATTTTGCAACTGTTTCAGAAAAAAACAGGCAACTCGGCTGACACGTTGCGCTTGAACCCCGTCTGCGCTGAAGGTTTTTTGCAAGCCTGAGACGGTGATCGCGCGAACATCTTTGTTTTCATCCTCACGTTCAATCAGGTCGTACAGCAGGCCGTGACGCAGGGCGCCAGGGGTGACTTGCAGGGTATCAATGTCAAACAAGTCCATCACGGCACACAGCACACTCAAGCCGCCACCAATCACCGCTTTACGGTCTTCTCGCAGACCCTCCATGCGAACCTTGTCCAAATGCCCTGCATCAATCAGCTGCTGTTTGAGCCAATCCAAGCCTTTCCGAGTGATCACACCCGCGGGCCAACCGGCCGTGGCCAAAGCTTCAGCCACTGCGCCCACGGTACCCGAAGAACCCAACGCGGTATCCCAGGATTTTCGTGGAATGACCGCCAAGGCCTCGTCCATCACTGCTTTGGCGGCCACTTCCGCTCGCTCGAAGGCCTGAGCCGTCAATTCCCCGTTTGAGAAGTACTTCATGCTCGAGGACACGCTGCCCAGGCGGTAGGACTCCAACACCTTCGTCTGCGCCCCTTGGCCCAGAACGCATTCCGTGGACCTGCCTCCGATGTCAATGATCAGTCGCCTGTCTTGCGTAGGCGGGAGTAAGCGTGTCACCCCTTGGTAGATCAAGCGGGCCTCTTCGCGTCCCGACACCACCTCTATGGGAAAGCCCAAAATGCGGTTGGCTTTTTCCAGAAAAACTTTGCGGTTGTTGGCTTCTCGCAAAGTTTGGGTGGCAACCGCGCGAACTTGCGTCGACTTGAACCCAGTCAGGCGTTCCGCGAACCTGGACAAACAATCCCAGCCCCGCTCCATGGCCTCATCACTGAGGTTGCGTTCGTCATCCAGGCCACTGCCTTGCCGCACGTTTTCTTTGATGTATTCGATCCGCTGAATCAATCCATGGCTGTAGCGGCAAATTTCTAATCTGAAACTGTTGGAGCCCAGGTCGATGGCGGCGAGTAGTGATCCATTTTTCATGGAACGCATGTGGTCAAAAAGCATTGATTTGGTTGGTAGAAAGTATATTTAAAAATCAATAAAGCGGCGTTTGACATGAAATTTCTCCAATCGTATGAAAGTTATATGACCGATTGGTGAAAGCTGGAGACAATGCACAAATGGTGGACATGAAACTGTCACAAACTAATCTTAGGATGAAACTTCTCAATGTTAATGTTTTATCCCTCAAGTAATTCCAAGGAGTTTTCATGAAATTTGTAAAGATGGCAGTCTCAACTGTTGGCGCCCTTTTGATGTTCACTTCAGCTCATGCTGCAGACATCACAGGTGCTGGCGCGACTTTCCCTTTTCCCATCTACTCTAAATGGGCTGAAGCCTACAAGGAACAAACCGGCACAGGCCTCAATTACCAATCCATCGGTTCCTCCGGTGGTATCCGCCAAATCAAAGCCAAGACCGTGGCATTTGGTGCCACCGATGCCCCTGTCAGCGGCGCTGATTTGGACAAAGATGGCATGGTTCAATTCCCAGCCATCATTGGCGGCACTGTTCCCGTCTTCAACGTTGACGGATTCCGTAAGGGTGAACTTCGCGTGACTGGCCCTGTTTTGGCTGACATGTTTTCGGGCAAGATCAGCAAGTGGAACGACCCCCGTTTTGCTGAATTGAACCCCGGCAAAAAACTCCCTGATGCGCCCATCACCATTGTTCACCGTGCCGATGGTTCTGGCACCACATTCAACTGGACCGACTATTTGTCCTCTGTCAGCAAAGACTGGCTCGACACCGTTGGTCGCGGCGCTGCTGTGAAATGGCCAGCACCTACCTCCGTGGGTGGCAAGGGCAACGAAGGTGTTGCAGCCAACGTCAACCGCATCAAAAACAGCTTGGGCTATGTTGAATACGCTTACGCCAAGCGCAACAACATTGCAGTCATGGCCCTCATGAACAAAGATGGCAACTACGTGATGCCCGACGACGAGACCTTTAGCGCTGCTGCCGCTGGCGCGGATTGGTTCAGCGTTCCAGGCATGGGTCTGTCCATCGTGAACCAGCCTGGTGCCAAGGCATACCCTGTCACCACTGCTTCTTTCATTCTGATGTACAAATCACCCGCCGACAAAGCCCAGTCAGCTGAAGTTTTGAAGTTTTTTGACTGGTCTTTTAAGAACGGCAAAAAAATGGCTTTGGAACTCGAATATGTGCCGTTGCCAGACGCATTGACCAAACAAATCCGTGAGCGGGTTTGGGCGCAAATCGAAAAGTAAAAGCAGCAAAGCCCAAATAGAGCATTTTGGTTTTTCTAGGCCCACCGGTATGCATGGTGTATATCGGTGGGTTTGTGCTAAATGATCACACCTATGACTGTTCGTATGATTGATAACTGGCCAATGACATCAACCCAAACCAATTCAGCTCACTCAGATGCTGCCGTTGACAATGCTGCGCACATTGCAAACATGAGATCCGTGGCGAAAAAGCAGCGCTTGCAAGATGCTGTTTTCCACCGACTGACCCAGTCCTTTTCACTGCTCGTCCTGATTGCCTTGGCGGGCATCATCGTTTCTCTTTTCTACAACGCACTGCCTACGTTCACTAAATTTGGTGTCCATTTCCTGTGGTACGTCGAGTGGGACATCATCAATGATGAATTTGGTGCAGCCATCTCGATCGTTGGTACTGTTTTAAGTGCTGGCATCGCCATGCTGATTTCTGTGCCCTTGGCGTTTGGCATTGCTGTTTTTCTGACGGAAACCTGCCCAGTTTGGCTCAGACGTCCGCTTGGCACGGCCATTGAACTGCTGGCCGCTGTGCCTTCCATCATTTATGGCATGTTCGGTTTGTTTGTTTTTGCGCCCGTTTATGCCGATTACATGCAGGTTCCCTTGCAAACGCTCCTGGGTGGCATGCCGTTGATTGGTTGGTTGTTTGGCGGTGCCATCACGGGTTTGGGCATTTTGGCGGCGGGCATCATTTTGTCTTTCATGGTGTTGCCTTTTGTGGCTGCTGTGATGCGCGATGTTTTTGAGATCACACCGGCCATCTTGCGAGAATCAGCTTATGGTCTTGGCTGCACCACCTGGGAAGTGGTGCGCAAAGTGGTTCTGCCCTATACCCAAGTAGGTGTGATTGGCGGTGTCATGTTAGGACTGGGAAGGGCGCTTGGCGAGACCATGGCGGTGACATTTGTCATTGGAAACGCTAACCGCTTGCCTACCTCACTTTTCTCCCCGGGAACCTCCATTGCTTCTGTCTTAGCCAACGAGTTTGGGGAAGCAGGTGGCTTGCATTTCAACACGCTTTTCGCGCTGGGCTTCCTTTTGTTTTGCATCACTTTTGTGGTGTTGTCTGCGGCCAAGTGGATGATCAACCGAACTGAAAATGCAAAGGGTCATTGACTCTCTTCACGACTTTGTCAGCGCAGCCGACCCCATAGAACCCTTTGAAATCCAACACCCATCACCATGTCTAACCTCTATCAAAAACGAAAACTCACCAACTTGGTCGGCTTGGCGCTTTCCATGACCGCCATGGCGATTGGACTCGTGGCATTGTTTTGGATTCTTTTTGTTTTGTTTTCAAATGGGCTGTCTGCACTCCAGCCATCCTTGTTTTTGAATGACACGCCGGCTCCTGGCTCTGAAGGTGGCGGTTTGCGCAATGCCATCATTGGCAGCCTGATGATTGTGGGCTTGTCCGTTCTCGTATCCACGCCAATTGGTATCCTGGCGGGTATCTATCTGACAGAGTATGGCGACAGCAGTAAAACAGCTGCAATCACCCGATTTGTCACTGACATCATGTTGTCGGCTCCTTCTATTGTTTTGGGCTTGTTTGTTTACTCTGTGGCGGTGTCTACCGTGGGACATTTCTCTGGCTATGCCGGCAGCATGGCACTCTCACTGATTGCCATTCCTGTGGTCATGCGAACCACAGAAAATATTTTGCGGCTTGTCCCTGGCAGTCTGCGAGAAGCGGCTTTCGCATTGGGTGCGCCACGGTGGAAAGTTTCCATCATGGTGACCCTACGTGCTGCTAAAAGCGGCGTCATCACCGGCTTGTTGCTGGCAGTGGCACGGATCAGCGGCGAGACGGCACCTCTTTTATTCACAGCATTGAACAATCAGTTTTTCAGCACCAACATGAATGCGCCAATTTCTAACCTGCCAGTGGTGATTTTCCAGTTCGCCATGAGCCCCTACGAAAACTGGATCCAGCTGGCTTGGGGTGGCGCATTGATCATCACCCTGGCCGTGCTTTTATTGAACATCACTGCGCGCGTGGCTTTCCGCGAAAAAGTCAAAGTCTGATTCACCAAAGGTCCCATCTCATGTCAACTACCTCTGCCAGCCTTCCTAATGCGATTGAAATTCGCCATCTTGATTTTTACTATGGTGCCTTCCAGGGCCTTAAAGATGTCAATTTGAACATCGCCGAAAACAAAGTCACGGCCTTCATTGGGCCTTCTGGTTGCGGCAAATCAACGCTTTTGCGCACCTTGAACCGCATGTACAGCATTTACCCTGGTCAGCGTGCGGAAGGTGAAATCAAGTTGTACGGCAACAATATCTTGGACAAAAAGCAAGACATGAATTTGCTTCGCGCACAAGTGGGCATGGTGTTCCAAAAGCCAACACCCTTCCCCATGTCTATTTATGAAAACATCGCTTTTGGTATTCGACTCTATGAAAACCTGAGTCGCTCGGATATGGACGACCGGGTTGAATGGGCGCTGACCAAAGGAGCCATCTGGAAGGAAGTCAAAGACAAGCTTCATGTCAGTGGCTTGTCTCTGTCAGGCGGGCAACAACAACGTCTGTGCATTGCGCGTTCAGTGGCTGTCAAACCCAAAGTGATTTTGTTGGATGAACCAACGTCAGCTTTGGATCCAATATCAACAGCCAAAGTCGAAGAGTTGGTCAGTGAACTCAAACAAGACTACACAGTTGCCATCGTGACCCACAACATGCAGCAAGCTGCGCGTGTTTCTGACTTCACAGCCTACATGTACCTTGGTAACCTCGTTGAATTTGGTGTCACTGATCAGATTTTCTTAAAGCCTGAGCGCAAAGAGACAGAAGACTACATCACTGGCCGTTTTGGTTGATATTTTTTTAAATTTTGAGGATTGATATGCCCGATAAACACCTTTCATCACAGTTTGACTCTGAGCTCGATCATGTTTCATCGCGACTCATGGAAATGGGTGGTTTGGTCGAATCTCAAATCCAGCAAGCCACATACGCTTTACTATTGTTCGTGGAGGATGTGGCTGATCAAGTCATTGAAACTGAAAACCATGTCAACGCCATGGAAGTCGAGATTGACCGCGAGTTGTCATCCATCATTGCAAAAAGACAACCGACAGCCAAAGATTTGCGTTTGCTCATGGCGATTTCCAAAGCGACAGCCAATCTTGAGAGAGCTGGAGACGAAGCAAACAAAATTGCCCGCATGGTGAAGTCCATGATTTCAACTGGCGTTTACAAATCCTTGCCAGCAACTGAACTGCGTTTAACCACCGAGATGGCCAGCGGTTTGATTCGTAAATCCTTGGATGCTTTTGCCAGGTTAGATACATCGACTGCTTTGACCATCTTGAAAGAAGATGGTTTGATTGACAAGGAATTCGACGGTTTTGTTCGCAAACTCATCACATACATGATGGAAGATGCCCGCACGATCACACCAAGTTTGGATCTCCTGTTTGTGGCTAAAGCACTCGAACGTATCGGGGATCACGCCAAAAACATTGCGGAATTGATCATCTACATTGTTAAAGGTGAAGACGTTCGACACACCAGTCTCGAGAAAATCGAATCCAAACTTCAATAACCACCATGCGCCATTTGCCTCGTGTTTTGATTGTCGAAGATGAATCCTCTATTGCTGAATTGATTTCAGTGAATTTACGACACAATGGTTTATCTCCCATTTGGGCAGAAGATGGTGAAAGCGCGCAAAGAGAGATAGATGCTGTTTTGCCAGATGTGATCTTGCTCGACTGGATGTTGCCAGGTCAAAACGGTGTTGTCTGGGCGCGCAAGTGGAGAAACGATGCGCGTACCAAGTCTGTGCCTATCTTGATGCTGACTGCCAAAAGTGAGGAGCATGACAAGGTGTCTGGTTTAGATGCCGGCGCAGATGATTACATCACCAAACCTTTTTCAACCCAAGAATTGCTTGCCCGAATCCGTTCTGTGTTGCGCCGACGCGCCCCTGAACAGGCAGAAGACAGTGTCACTATGGGCGATCTGCATTTGGATGGCGCAACCCACAGGGTCACCTACGATGGCAAGACCCTCAAGCTTGGCCCCACAGAGTTCAAGTTGCTTAATTTTTTCATGCACCACTCAGAGCGAGTTCATTCTCGCGCCCAATTGCTTGACAAGGTATGGGGCGATCATGTTTTCATCGAAGAGCGGACGGTCGATGTTCACGTGAAACGCCTGCGTGAAGCTTTGGGGGATGCTGGCAGCATGGTGGAGACTGTTCGAGGTGCCGGTTACAGGTTTTCTAAGTCCATTACCAATTAACCAATGGCCATGTTTGAGCGAATCTTTCTCTATATTGTCTTTTTATCTTTTGTTGGATTCGCCGCCTTTTTACTCCCTTGGAGCTCAGGACAACTGTCAGACATACTGATTGGCATGTTGGTTGCTTCTTCATTGCTTTACTTGGTCGATACCTGGCGTGGTCAAAAATTAAGGCGTTGGTTGAATTCTGACGATTTGAACAATGATCCAGACCTCCCAAGTATTTGGGGTCAATTGCATGAGCGCATCCGAAAGCTTTTGAAGTCAAATGAAACGCTCAGGCTGGCAAGCGAAGACAGCCTGCGGCAATTTTTGTCTGCCATACAAGCTTCCCCGAATGGGGTTTTGCTGCTTGATCCTGAATCACGTATTCAATGGTGCAACCAAACAGCTGCCAAACAATTGGGTATTGACCCTCACTTGGATTCACAACAGTTGATTGCCAACATGATTCGTAATCCTGTGTTCAGCAGTTACATCAATAAACAGTTATTCGACCATGAGGTCATTATCGAAGGTCGATTGCATCGAGCAGATAACCCCCACAAAGTAGGTATTCAACTCTTTCCTTATGGCGATGGGCGGATGCTGTTGTTGTCAAGAGATGTCACTTCTCTGGAGCAAGCAGAAGTGATGCGGCGTGATTTTGTGGCCAATGTCTCTCATGAAATACGCACACCTCTGACGGTTTTGCTTGGTTTTGTCGAAACCTTGCAAAACCTTTCTCTTTCACCGCAGGAGCAGGACAAATACCTCCTGCTGATGTCAAACCAAGCACAACGGATGAAGTCGCTGGTGGGGGATTTGCTGACCTTGTCTCGCTTGGAGGGCAGTCCATTCCCCAGCCATCACGAATGGCTGTCGGTTGATGCCATATCACAGCGATGCAAGGAAGATGCACAAGGTCTGCTTGCGGTGCTCCATCCGGATGGACTGACGTCACACACATTGGTTTTTCACGATGATTTCGACACCAGTGGCTGGGAGATAGCTTGTTATTTTTCAGAGTTGATAAGCGCTTTTTCTAACTTGATCAGCAACGCCCTTCGCTATACACCAGCAGGTGGCCGTGTAGACATCAGATGGCAACCATCGAGCGAGGGTTTGGTGTTTTCGGTCGAAGACTCTGGCCCAGGCATTGCACCCGAGCATATCCCCAGACTCTCTGAGCGTTTTTACCGGATCGATCGCAGCCGATCAAGAGATACCGGGGGTACAGGCTTGGGACTGGCCATTGTCAAGCACGTGATTCAGCGGCATGGGGGAACTTTGCAGATCGAGAGCAAGCTCAGCCAGGGCTCGACATTTTCTTTGATGTTTCCGTCATCCCGGGTGCGTCATAAAGCGCCTGCAGAGGTGGCGTCAGTCAATGCGCATTGAGCTTCTTTACTTGAAAGCCAATCAAGAGCAGCAAGCCCGTGCAAACAAAGCTCAGTGCCAATATGTTCATATACCAAAAGGCAGTAGGTGAATGCATGGCGGGAATGGAACCCAAGCCGTCGTAGGCCAATATGGAGCCACCTGTCAGTCCAATACCCCACAGCGGTATCGAGTAAATCAAGAGGGGAGCGATCGTCACTTTGAAACTCCTGAGGACAAAAAAGCAAATCGTTTGCAATGCATCCAACACATGAAAAGCCCCGATCATGAGCAACAGTGAGGCTGCCAATGCTGCAACAGCTGGGTCTTTGGAGTACCAGTTGGCAATCCATTCGTTGAAAACCCAAAGAGTGCTGCCCAGCAGCATGGCCAAAAACATGATCAACTGAAAACCAATTTTCAAGCATTGCTTGACAGCTGCGTGGTTATTTGCACCCCGCCAATAACTCAGACGAGCGCTGACTGCAATTGAAAAAGACAATGGAACCATATAGAGAAGCGCCGCCATGTTGCTGGCAATTTGGTGACTTGCTGCAGACACTTCCCCCATCCTTGAAATCAGCAAAGCCATCAGGGTAAATGAAGTCACTTCCACCGTCACACTCAAGCCGTTGGGTATGCCTAGGCGAAGCATTTGTCCGATGGAGCGCCAGTCAGGTGGTTCAGGCATTTTCCAAAGATACAGATCTGTGTAGAGGCGATGTCTTTGCAACAGGACAAGTGCGATCAGCATCATCAATGCATTCACCAGCACAGTGGCAACGGCGCAACCTAGCAATCCCATGGCGGGTAAATTGCCATATCCAAAGGCGAAAAGCATTGACAAGGGTACTTTGAGTCCCAAGCCGCCCACTTGAATCCAAGTCACCAATCTCGGTTTGCCTAGACTTTGGTTGAGTGAACTGAAGAGTCTGAAGAAAAGTGCTGCGGGCAGAGCGATTGCCAGCGCCGCCAGGTAATCAATCACACCACTTTGAAGTGTGTCTGGTACTTCGGTCCATCTCATCAAAAAAAGAGGCGACAGCAGGATGGACATCCCAAGCAAGGAAAGTCCCGCCCAGATATACAAACTTTGACGAAACAAAATACCTATCTCTGGTTTCTTTTGTGCCCCGTTCAGTTCAGCGAACAAAGGAAGCAGTGCTTGTATGACACCCAACAGGGCGACATAGACGGTGATGTAAATGGCAGCGCTGACAGACAAAACAGCCAACGCTTGTGGGTTATATCTGCCCGCAATCACCGTATCAACGACACCAAACAGCACAACAGCCAACTGTCCAACCAAGACAGTGGATGCGTGTTTGACGATGAATTTAGTTTCACTCATGGCCATTGGCTGGAGTACGTTTGAAAATCATGATTTCTTCCGATTTGTCAGCGGGTCTTTTGGATTTTTTCACCAGAGTCCAATGGCGTGGGTCGATGGCATGGGGGTTGGCCACTGACTGTAGGCTTGCAAACAACCAATTGCATTGCAATTGACTGCCTTCATTGGGCAGTGCCTGAAAGCGGCTGTTTGTATGAAATGCCAGACCGGCCAGTTGATTTCTATGCAGATCGACAGCGTAAATGCAATCTTTCAATGAAAGCGCTTGTGTCAATTCAGCCGCCCAGGATTTATAGCTGAGTGCACGGTCCAAAATGGGTAGCCACAGCGTCGTGAGCAAAACCCAGCAAAGTGTGGCACCGCTCGCAGGCAAAACCAAGCTTTTCCAGATGGCTGAAGGATGCCTGCCAATTCGCCAGATAACCAGTCCGACCCAAAAGACAGTGACCAAAACGGCAATCGCCACATGCAATCCGTTGGAAGTGTGAATGTAGCCAGGTACCAAGCGCTCTACATTGAGAGCGGGTTGGGCCGGGATACCTGTTTCGAGTGAAACCCAAACACCCCAAATCATGAACGCGCCCCATGTGAAAAACAGCAAAGTAAACCAGTCAATCAATGCAGCAACACTGCGCCCCAGTGTTGGCAATGCAAAGGCCGCTAAAGCTGCAATCGATGGCAAGGTGAGAAGGAGTGTGCGATCGGGGTCTGGTGTCGCGATGCTGGCAAGCAATGTAATGACAAAAAGGAACAATGGCAGCACCAGATGCTGACTCCATGATTGCGTTTTCCAGTGTGCTCTCCAACTCCACAATGTCCATAGCGCCAAAGGCCATGCAGGCCACAAAAACCAGACTGGTAATTCGATACGCTGACGGTATTGACTCAATAACTCGTTCATGGGTGTGATTCGCCAACGCCACAAATCCAAGACAAACGCAGCAATCACCAAGACAAGGCATAGCAAACCCATGAAGAGCCATTGCCCGCGTTGTGACTGGGGATGTTTGAGCCAAAGTATGGTGCTTCCCAGCGCGATAACGATAGCGATGAATGGTGCACCACTCAATGACAAGAACAACAGGCCCAAGCCCCAAACCAACAAACCGCGCTGAGGGTAAAAAGGCAACATGGCAGCGCCCAGAAACAACAGAGCTACGCAGTCAAATTGAATGGCCATGGGTGTGGTTTCGTGAATGGGCAATGCCAGCCCCAAGCATGCCAACAAAGCAAGCAATCCCGCATCAGCCAATGAGCGTGCATAGTCCTTTGGGTCGGCTTCACCACCAAAGGCAAATGCAACAGGTTGAGCCTGGGGGTTGCGCGCCAATAAATAAATGGCATGCCAAACACAAACCATGCTCATCAGTGACATCAAAACAAAGGGGACCCGGGCTGCCATATCGGCTGCCAGCCATGGCTGAAACATGTTGATGCCGATGGCACCTAACCAGTAGGGGAAAAGGGCATCGAGTTCAGGCGGGATTCCCGCCATTTGTAACTCGAGCAGACTGGACTCCAGATTTGCCAATGACAGCATGTATCCCAGAGAAGCCACATCCATCGGCTTCCAAGGCGCGCGGTCGATAAAACCAAACAACACATAAATCAAACACAATGAAACCAAAGCCCACCGAGGAAGTCGGCGGACTGCACTTTGTGCGACCAAGGCGGGTGACGGGATATTCACGGAAAACAGTTTGACACAGGCTGATTGGGGGGTGTTGGCAAAAAAAAAGCAGCCCAAGAGCTGCTTTTTTTAGCCAGGATGGGGTTACTTTGCTGCTGTTTTGCCGTACTTGTTACGGAACCGCTCAACACGACCGCCCATGGTATCCACGGATTTTTGGGTCCCAGTGTAGAAGGGATGTGATTCGCTTGATGTGTCTAGCTTATAGAGCGGCAATTCGCGACCGTCTTCCATCTTGATGGTCTCTTTGGTGTTTGCACATGTTTTGGTGACAAATTTAAAGCCATTTGACAAGTCTTGGAAGCAGACTTCGCGGTACTCGGGGTGAATTCCATCTTTCATTGACATTTCCTTTGAGAGTTGAGAGCCACAAGAGCCTATCTCTTGCACTTTTCAGAACTGGGTATTATGCCCGAATTAAACCACTCAGCCGCCCCGTCTCATCATGTCAAAAAAGTCGACATTGGTCTTGGTGGCTTTCATGTTTTTCAACATCAATTCCATAGACTCAATTTCATCTAAGTTGTAGATAAATTGACGCAATATTCTCGATTTTTGAAGTATTTCAGGAGCCAACAAAAGTTCCTCGCGCCTTGTTCCACTTCTATTGAGTTGAATGGCTGGAAACACGCGCTTTTCATACAAGCGACGGTCCAAATGGATTTCACAGTTGCCAGTGCCCTTGAACTCTTCAAAAATAACCTCATCCATGCGACTGCCGGTGTCGATCAATGCAGTGGCGATGATGGTCAGCGAACCACCTTCTTCAACTTTGCGTGCAGCTCCAAAAAATCGCTTGGGTCTTTGTAGCGCATTGGCGTCGACACCACCTGTGAGGACTTTGCCGGAACTTGGAACCACATTGTTGTAAGCGCGAGCCAAGCGGGTAATCGAGTCAAGCAAGATAACCACATCTTTTTTCAGCTCAACCAGACGCTTGGCGCGCTCGATGACCATCTCAGCCACATGAACGTGTCGCGCGGCAGGCTCGTCAAATGTGGATGCAATGACCTCAGCCTTGACTGAGCGCTGCATTTCAGTGACTTCTTCCGGGCGCTCATCCACCAACAAAACCATCATGTGGCTATCGGGATAGTTGGCTGCAATCGCATGGGCAATGTGCTGCATCATCACGGTTTTGCCGCTCTTAGGTGGAGCCACCAGCAATGCGCGTTGGCCTTTGCCAATGGGCGCGATGATGTCAATGATGCGACCGGTGATGTTCTCATCTCCCTTGATGTCTTGCTCAAGCTTCATCTGCTCGCGAGCGAACAGCGGCGTCAAGTTTTCGAACATGACTTTGTGCTTGTTGTTTTCAGGCAGATCACCATTGACTTGGTCAAGCTTGGTCAGGGCAAAGTAACGCTCGCCGTCTTTTGGAATGCGCACTTCACCTTCGATCATGTCACCTGTATGGAGGTTGAAACGCCTGACCTGACTGGGGCTGATGTAAATGTCATCCGTACTCGCGGTATAGCTGGTGTCGGGACTGCGCAAAAAACCAAATCCGTCTGGAAGGATTTCAAGTACGCCATCGGCAAACACCTGTTCACCTGCGCGCGCTCTCTTTTTGATAATCGCAAACATCAATTCTTGTTTGCGCATGCGCCCGGTATTTTCGATTTCGAGCTCTTCAGCCTGCTTCAAGACTTCAGATACATGAAGTGCTTTCAGTTCATTCAGGTGCATAAGATTTACTCCATCGGGGAGTTTGAAGGGGATAAAGGGGGAGGGGGTCCGGTTGACAGAGCGCCAACCAAGCGCACCATGTGGCTCAGCTCAATTCAGCTGAATGTTGCGCATTCTTGAAATTATGACAGGAATTGAGGAAAAAAGAACAAATTTAACTCAGTTGTTGTTCAAGGAACTCTGTCAATTGGGCTTTGCTGAGCGAACCCACCTTGGTTGCTGCAAGCTGACCATCCTTGAAAAGCATCAGGGTTGGGATACCACGGATACCAAACCTGGCTGGAATATCCCGGTTTTCATCCACATTCATTTTGGTGATTTGCAATTTGCCTTCATAAGTGGTGGCCGCTTCATCGAGCACGGGGGCAATCATTTTGCACGGGCCGCACCATTCAGCCCAAAAATCAACCAAAACAGGATGCTTGGATTGAAGAACAATGGTTTCAAAAGATGCATCAGAAAGATGTTGGATGAGTTCGTTTGCCATGGGTTTCCTTACTTTTCTGAGATTCTACGAGACATTTGGCCCATCACCACCGATGGCGAAAATATGGATCACCTCACTAGAATGCCAGCATGTTTGTTCACCTTCGACTTCACACCGAATACTCCATTGTCAATGGCACTTGCCGCATAGATGACCTGGTTGAAAGGGCACAGCAAGATGGGCAAGCTGCCTTGGCTATCTCCGACTTGAACAATTTATTTGGGGCAGTGAAGTTTTATTCCGCTTGTCGAAAACAAGGCATCAAACCACTGATTGCAGCTGAAGTGTCGGTGACTTCAGCCATTGAAGAGTTGGGTACAAGCACTTCTCAGATCCTTCTTTTGGTCCAAAACACAGTTGGTTATTTGAACTTGTGTGAGCTAATCTCTAAAAGTTGGACGCAACAAAACCTCAAAACCCAAGCCGCTGTTGATTGGGCATGGTTGACAACTGACAGCACACAGGGATTGATTGCTTTGTCGGGTGCGCAGTCTGGCCCAATTGGCCTTGCGCTCAAACAATCGGGTCAGCAAAAGGCCGATGAAATTGCTTCGCGAATGGCATCGGTTTTTGGTGATCGCCTCTACATCGAACTTCAGCGGGCAGACAAAACAGATGATGAGCAGCATGTGATCGAAGCGGTCATGCTTGCCGAGCGTCTAGGGCTACCAGTTGTTGCAACACACCCGGTGCAGTTCACCACCGAAGAAGACTTTGAAGCGCACGAGGCTCGTGTTTGCATTGCCGAAGGCGAAATACTGGGCAACCCTAAAAGACCCAAGCGATTTACCAAGGCACAGTATTTCAAGAGTCAAGCCGAAATGCTGTCTCTTTTTGCTGATATCCCGAGCGCGATCAGCAACACAATTGCAATCGCCCAACGCTGCAATTTGAATTTAACTTTGGGGAAACCTCAACTGCCCGCCTTTCCCACGCCAGTGGTTGAGGGCAAAGCTTTGGCAACAGATGTTTATTTCAGAAAAGTTGCAGCCGAAGGGCTCGAAAATCGCCTGTGTCATTTGTATCCAGATGCGGCTGTTCGCGAATTGCAGCGTTTGACTTATGAAAAGCGATTGGAATTTGAAATTGAAACAATTTTGAGCATGGGGTTTCCTGGCTACTTCCTGATCGTCAGCGACTTCATCAACTGGGCCAAGAAAAATGCTTGTCCGGTAGGGCCTGGTCGAGGATCAGGTGCAGGGTCATTGGTCGCCTATGCCTTGAACATCACAGATCTGGACCCAATCAGATACAACCTGCTGTTTGAGCGGTTTTTAAATCCCGAGCGGGTATCCATGCCCGACTTTGACATTGATTTCTGCCAAACAAACCGTGACCGTGTCATTGACTATGTCAAAAACCACTACGGTCGCAATGCGGTCAGTCAAATTGTGACCTTTGGAACCATGGCTGCAAGGGCAGCGATACGCGATGTGGGTAGAACCCTTGACATGAGCTATCCGTTTTGCGAGGGCTTGTCCAAGCTGATACCGAACAAGCCTGGTCAGCACATGACCATTGAAATAGCGCTTGAGCAGGAGCCTGTCTTGGCGCACAGAATGGAGACCGAAGATGAGGTCAAGATATTGCTTCAGTTGGCGCAAAAAGTCGAAGGCTTGACACGCAACGTTGGCATGCATGCTGGTGGTGTTTTGATTGCACCGGGCAAACTGACTGATTTTTGTCCTTTGTATCAACAGCCAGGCAGCCCCTCGGCGGTCAGTCAGTATGACAAGGATGATGTTGAAGCCATTGGCTTGGTGAAGTTTGACTTTTTGGGCCTGGCCACTCTGACAATTTTGGAAATGGCCAAGCAGCTCATTATTGCGCGACATCCCGACCAAGCCAGCTTCGCTTATGAACATATTCAATTAGACGATGAACCCACCTATCAATTATTTTCAGCAGGCAAGACCGAGGCTGTTTTTCAGTTTGAAAGCCGAGGCATGCAATCCATGCTCAGAGATGCAAAGCCAACCCGCTTGGAAGATTTGATTGTCTTAAATGCTTTGTTCAGACCAGGTCCAATGAGTCTGATTCCCAGTTTTGTGGCTCGCAAGCACGGCCGGGAAGAGGTGAAATACCCTCACCCATTGGCTGAGCCTATCTTGTTGGAAACCTACGGCATCATGGTTTACCAAGAGCAAGTGATGCAGACTGCGCAAGTGCTCGGTGGTTATTCACTTGGAGGTGCCGATTTACTGCGCCGGGCCATGGGCAAAAAGAAGCCTGAAGAAATGGCGGTTCACCGTTCGATATTCAGAGAAGGCGCTGCCAAAAATCATATTTCAACCCAGCAAGCTGATGCCATTTTTGATTTGATGGAGGAATTTGCGGGTTACGGATTTAATAAATCGCATGCCGCTGCTTATTCATTATTGGCCTATCACACTGCATGGATCAAGGTTCATTTCACTACTGAATTTTTCTGCGCCAACATGACTGTGGAAATGGACGACACGGATAAATTGAAAATTTTGTTTGATGATGCAATCCATATGGGAATGGAATTTGAGCAGCCCGACATCAATCTTGGTCAGTATGCTTTCGTGCCTGTTTCAAGATCCATCATTCGTTATGGTCTGGGCGCTGTCAGAGGAACGGGTCAATTGGCGATTGATGCGATCACACAAGAGCGTATCAATGGCGGTGAATTCAGCAGCCTCATGAATTTTTGTTCCCGCATTGACCGGTCGCGAGTCAATCGTCGTACTGTTGAAGCCTTGGTCAAAGCGGGTGCGTTTGACAAACTCCACTCAAATCGCGCTCAAATCTTGGCTTCTGTATCAACTGCATTTGAATATGCCCAATCACTCGAATCCCACTTAAATCAGGTTGGTTTGTTTGATGCCGGTGACGCACATGGCTCCATGATGCAGGAGCCTACGTTAACTTCTGCTGAACCATGGGTAATACGGGAAAAGTTAACCAACGAAAAAGCCGCATTAGGCTTTCATTTGTCAGGTCATCTTTTTGAAGAGGCGCAGGCAGAGATCCGGTGTTTTTTGAAAACAAGCCTGTCTGATTTGACCGAGAGTCGAGAGCCCCAATGGGTTGCTGGTGTGATTCGTGGCGAGAAAAGCATCCAGACAGCCAGGGGGAGGTTGAATGTTTTCATGCTTGATGACATGACAGCTACTGTGGAAGTGAGTGCAGATGAATCTGTGTATGCAAAATACTCACATCAAATCAAAGAAGACAAATTGGTCATTGCTTTGGTACGGGTACAAGCTGACAGAAGAAATGGTTCGCTTCGCATTCAATTGCTGGAGGCACTGGACCTATTTAGCGCACGTTGCCGTTTTGGTAAATACCTGAGGGTTTCTTCTTGCAATGCAGTCCCTGATTTTTCTGTCCTCATCAATCGTTTTCCAGCCAAAGCCGATCCTCACGCTCCCGAAGGCCTGCCGCCAGGATTGCCCATACGACTGGAAATTCAAAAAAATGAATATGCAGTTGAACTACAGTTGGGCAGGAATGCATACTTTTACCCTTCAGACGCAGCCTTACAGTCGTTGTCAATGCACCAACCAAAGTGCACAAGCCAGATCGTCTACGATTAGTCGAATGTTTTTCAATATACCCACCCTCATGACCTGGACGCGAATCATCGCGATTCCTTTGTTGGTGTGGGTTTACCAGTGGCCAATTGAGATAGCCACACGAAATCTGATTGCCACCACCATGTTCATTGTGTTTGCGCTGACTGATTGGCTTGATGGTTATTTGGCGCGCAAACTCAATCAAATCTCAGCGTTTGGTGCTTTTCTTGACCCAGTGGCAGACAAGTTCTTGGTTTGCGCATCCCTGCTTGTTTTGGTTGACTTGGGTAGGGTTGATGTGATCGTGGCGTTGCTGATCATTGGGCGTGAAATTGCGATATCTTCACTGCGTGAATGGATGGCGCAAATCGGCGCATACAAGAGTGTTGCTGTGCACATGATCGGAAAAATCAAAACAACCGTTCAGATGGTCTCCATTCCGTTTCTGCTCTACGATGGTTCTGTACTTGGTTTTTTCGATTCAGGCTGGTGGGGGCGAATTTTTATTTGGATTGCAGCCATCCTGACCGTTTGGTCGATGGTCTACTACTTGCAAAAAGCCATTCCTCACATACGCGCAAACATCAAGTAGCGCACCATCGTTATCGATGCCCTTAAAACCTACTAGAATGGTTATTGTGAATGAAACTTTGTCTCGAGTTGCCGATCGTTGAGGTTTATTGACCCTTCATGCGCTATTTCAACCTTGGGTATCTCAGATCAATTTTTTTCGCAAAAAATCGGCTTTTACAACTTAACAAATCACACCTGATGTCAAGGGGACCTTTGTGAATAAAACTGAACTGATCGAACACATTGCTGCACATGCTGATATTTCAAAAGCTGCTGCTACTCGCGCTTTGGAATCCACCATTGACGCAGTCAAGGCTACTTTGAAAAAGGGGGACTCAGTTTCCCTAGTGGGTTTTGGCACCTTCGAAGTAACCAAGCGCGCAGCGCGTAACGGCCGCAATCCAGCCACTGGCGCAGCCATCAAGATCAAAGCTGCCAAAGTGCCTAAGTTTCGCCCAGGAAAAGCATTGAAAGATGCTTTGAATTGAGCGTCGGTTATGGTGGGGTGCTTAGCTCAGTTGGTAGAGCGGCGCCCTTACAAGGCGTAGGTCGGCGGTTCGAGCCCGTCAGCACCCACCACCAGACTCAGGCGAACCCAGTTCGCCTTTTCTTTTTAATCGAGTTTTGCCATGTTTGATTTCATTCGTACGCACAAAACGATCATGCAAATTTTGCTGATCATCCTGATTGTTCCTTCTTTCGTCTTGTTTGGTCTTGATGGTTACAAGCGTTTTGATGAGGGCGGTGAAGCTGTTGCTGTTGTCGACGGATTGAATATCTCCAAAGAAGAGTGGGAACAATCTCACAAAAACGAAGTCGCTCGTATGCGAGCTTCTATGCCTAATATCGATGTGTCCATGTTTGACACGCCAGCGATGAAATTTGGTGTCCTAGAGCGTTTGATTCAGTCAAAGGTCTTGGAGGCAAGTGCAAACCGTTTGCACCTGTTTGCCTCTGATCAAAAACTTGCATTGACTATTTCTGAGATGGAGGACCTTGCTTCCTTGAAAAAAGCAGACGGTAGTTTGGACATACAAGGATACAAGCAGGTCTTGTCTGCGCAGGGTTTGACTCCCAGTGGTTTTGAAGCACAGATTCGCAAAGACTTGGCGGTTCGCCAGGTCGTCAATGGCGTTACCCAAAGCAGCATCACTTTTCCCTCACAGGTTGAAGCAGCCATGAATGCTTTCTTGCAACAGCGAGAAGTCCAGGTTGCCATTTTTTCGGCATCCGATTACATGGGTCAAGCAAAGCCGACAGATGAAGAGCTTGCTGCTCACTATGAAATGAACAAGCAAAAATACAAGTCGATTGAAACAGCCGATATTGAATACGTTGTGTTGAATCTCGAGACCGTTGAAAAAGGCATCACTGTCAGTGAATCAGACTTGAAAACTTATTTCGATCAAAACCAAGCCGCTCTCGCGTCAAAAGAGGAGCGTCGTGCAAGCCATATTCTGGTCAATTCAGGCAAGGATATGACCTCTGTTGATAGATTGAAAGCAAAGGAAAAGGCGCTGAATCTATTGGAGTCCTTGAAGAAAACCCCACAAAAATTCACAGAACTCGCCAAACAAAATTCCGATGACTCTGGCTCAGCAGGCAAGGGCGGAGATTTGGATTTCTTTGCCAGGGGTTCCATGGTGAAACCCTTTGAAGATGCTGTGTTTGCTCTTAAGAAGGGTGAAATCAGTGGTTTGGTTGAAACAGAGTTTGGATTCCACATCATTTTGCTCACTGACATCAAGTCTGCTGCTGGCGAGGATTTCCAAAAGATGAGGCCACAGTTGGAGGCTGAGCTTAGAAAGGATTTGGCCAAAAAGAAGTATGCGGAATTGGCTGAACAATTTTCAAATTCAGTTTACGAGCAGTCCGACAGCCTCAAGCCAGCTGCACTCAAACTCAATCTTGATATTCAAACTGCGCAAGGTGTGTCCAAAGAGGCTAAAGATCTGGCCCAAACTCCCTGGGCACACCCCAATTTACTGAAAGCTATTTTTTCCTCTGACAGTCTGCTTCAAAAGCGGAATACAGAGGCTGTGGAAACAGCGACAAACCAACTCACGGCTGCCCGTGTTGTTTCTCACCGTCCATCCGTTTTGATCCCGTTGAATGAAGTGAAGACCTTGGTTGTTCAGTCCCTACTTGCTGAAAAGTCTTTGGATTTGGCCAAGGCTGATGGCAAAGCCAAATTGAAGCTTTGGGAGGACAAACCAGAAACTGGCCAATGGCAAGTTCCAGTGGTTATTTCCAGAGAAAAAAGTCAGCAATTGCCTGGTAATTTGGTTGATTTAGCCATGCGTGCTGATGCCAACAAACTGCCATTCGTTGGCGGCGTTGACCTGGGCGCCAGGGGATTCGGTATTGTTAAAGTCACAAAGGTTTTGCCCCTTGATGACCAAAAGCTTCGTCCAGAGACCTTGGAAAGATTCACTAAATCTTGGGCTACTGCCGAAAACTTAGCCTACTTTGCGCTGCTCAAAGATCGATTGAAAGTGAGCATCAAAGTTTCACCTCCGGAAGATAACCGTCTGGTGAAATAGGGTCATGCTTTTGCGGGTTCTTGTCGCTATAATTATCAACTTTTGGTGGCTGTAGCTCAGTTGGTAGAGTCCAGGATTGTGATTCCTGTTGTCGTGGGTTCGAGCCCCATCAGCCACCCCATTTTCACACCGGAGCCCCTCATGCCTGCTCTTATTCCTCAAATCGATCCGAATGGCTTGCTCGAATTCTCTGTGGTTTACACAGACCGAGCACTGAACCACATGTCCAAACGCTTTCAAAGCGTGATGTGTGACATTTCGGGCATTCTCAAAGAGGTCTATCAGTCGCACACTTCAATTTTGGTTCCCGGTAGTGGAACCTTCGGAATGGAGTCAGTTGCACGTCAATTTGCCAGCGGTCAAAAAGTCATGGTCTTGCGCAACGGTTGGTTCAGTTATCGCTGGACCCAAATTTTTGAGATGGGCCAGATTCCTTCGGAAACCATCGTCCTCAAGGCCAGGCCTCTCTCCAAGGACCATGAATCTGCTTGGGTTCCATGTCCGATTGAACAGGTCGTGCAACGTATCAAACAAGACAAGCCTGCTGTTGTTTTTGCGCCTCATGTTGAAACGTCATGTGGAATGATTTTGTCTGACAGCTATTTGCAGCAGGTTGCTGATGCAGTGCATTCTGTTGGCGGTCTGTTTGTGTTGGATTGCATAGCATCTGGTGCAATCTGGGTTGATATGCGTGCAACAGGCGTAGATGTTTTGGTCAGTGCTCCTCAAAAAGGTTGGAGTGGTTCGCCATGTTGCGCCATGGTCATGTTGAGTGAGCGTGCTCGTCAAGCTATTGATAAGACACAGAGCAGCAGTTTTGCGTGCGACTTGAAAAAGTGGATGCAAATCATGGAGAGCTATGAAAATGGCTCTCATTCCTACCATACAACCATGCCAACTGATGCTCTCACAAGATTGCGTGAAGTCATGCAAGAAACAAAAGCCTACGGTTTTGAAAAGGTGCGTCAAGAGCAAATTGAGCTGGGTGCGCGGGTGCGACACCTGCTTGAATCCCGATCAATTCGAAGTGTTGCCGCTGAAGGTTTCAAGGCCCCGGGTGTGGTGGTTAGCTACACAACCGATCCTGACATCCAAAACAGCAAAAAATTCTTGGCTCTGGGCTTGCAAACCGCTGCCGGTGTTCCCTTGCAATGCGATGAACCTGCTGACTTCATGACCTTCCGAATCGGTCTTTTTGGTCTGGAAAAACTGCACAACATTGAGCGCAGCGTTCAACACATATCGGTTGCTCTAGACAAACTCGGATTTGTTGAAAATGTTCCGATGGCCGCTTAAGTCATGCTCGCCCAAATCGGTCTTTTTGTCTTACAAACCCTGACCGATTTATTGGCCTTCTTGTTTCTGTTGAGGTTTTATGTATTCCTCACCCAAGTCAATTTACATTTGACTCATACTGCATTAAGCAATGCCTTGCATGGTTTGACCGACTGGGCTGTTCTGCCCTTGCGTCGTGTTTTGCCGCGCGTGAAAAGAATTGACTTCTCCAGTTTGCTACCAGCTTTACTGCTCAAGGCAGCAATGGTGACGGTTGTTCCATTATTTATGGGTCGCTTCGACATGGACATCATTCGCATCGCTGTGGATGCTGTGTTTCAAATTCTCTTACTTGCCATCAGCGGCATGATTGGCTTGATCATTGTTTATGCCTTGTTGAGCTTGTTCCAGCCACATTCACAAATCTATGTTTTGTCAGCCAAGCTGTGTGAACCGTTGTTAACACCGTTTCGAAAATTCATCCCATTGATAGGCGGTGTTGACTTGAGTTCTTTGGCGGCGATCATGTCGCTGCAAATTCTTTCAATGGTGGTTAAGTCATTGCATTTCTCTCTTGCTTAGTCAGGCATGCTCAAAAAAAGAGCTGCTTGACATCACAAGCAGCTCTTTATAGTGACTTCAGTCAGTCAAATGGTCAAAGCCCTGCATTTTGTTGAGCCACCATCATGTAGAGCATTGGAATGGACAGCATGGTGTTGATTCGTGAGGTGAGCATGGCAGTGCGAGCTGCCTTTGCTTTTTCAGGGGCTTCTACCGTCACCAATCCCAATGCTTTCTTTTGATTTGGCCAAATGATGAACCACACATTAAACGCCATGATCAAAGCGATCCACATTCCTAATCCAATCGCCACAACACCGGGCTGCAGGGTCATGGCCAGAACCAAGTAACCCTGCAACCATGCTACGAGTAACCCGGTGATGACAGTGGCAAGTGCTGCATGACGAAACCAAAAAAGAGCGGTTGGTGCAATGACTTTGCTGATGGCAGGCTTTTGTTCTTCAGGGATGTTGGGCATCGAGGGTATCTGCACGAAATTGAAATACCAAAGCAAACCAATCCACATCACACCTGCGACGACGTGAAGCCAGCGTACGGCGAAAGTACCCCAGGCATGTCCAAAAGGGATGGCATTTCCTGAGATGGATGTGTACGCAAGCAACAAGATGATCAGCAGGATGACGCCTGCAATCACAGTTTTGAGAAGAGACTGAAGAATTTGAGTCATTTATCACCCTTTGAGTTGAGAAAAATCTGAAAGTAAATTGCATTGACCAGAAACAGGCATGCATGTGAGTAATTTTGCCATTGTTTAGTTGGTCACTTTTAGTCGGGGTTGATCATGATCAATTTCCCCTGCACCGACCTGGAGTTCATGCGCTCATAAGCTTGATTGAGTTGTTCCATGGGCATCGTTTGATCAATGACAGGCGATATTTTTTTGTCCTCATACCATTGCATCAAAGTCGTCATCATCTCTGTATTGTTGATCGGCTCTCTTTTTGCAAAGTCCCCCCAAAAGACACCCACAATGGAAGCACCTTTGAGTAATGCCAAATTCAAGGGAATGGAGGGGATGTGACCTGCCGCAAAACCCACCACTAAATACCTACCGCGCCAAGCGATTGAGCGAAAAGCTTGTTCTGAAAAATCACCACCAACGGGGTCATAAATGACATCAGGTCCTTTGCCATCCGTGACCGATTTAATTTGCTCGCGGAGGTTGGTTTCGCTGTAATTGATAACCGCATCTGCTCCCAACTTTTTACACAGAGCACATTTTTCAGCTGTTGATGCTGCAGCGATCACTTTCGCGCCCATGGCCTTTGCAATTTGGATCGCTGCCGTACCAACGCCACCTGCTGCGCCTAAGATCAAGACAGTCTCTCCCGATTTCAGGCCGCTTCGGTCCACCAAGGCGTGGTAGGAGGTGGCATAAATCATGATGAATGCTGCCGCATCGACCGCAGAAAAACTTGGAGTCAATGCAAGGCACAGGTGGGCAGGCGCAAGCACATGGGTTGCAAATCCACCCGTGCCAGACAGACATGCAACGCGTTGTCCAACATGCAAATGTTTGACATCGCTTCCAATCGCCTCAATCACTCCTGCGTATTCAGAGCCTGGCACAAAAGGCAACTGCGGCTTCATCTGGTATTTGTTCTGCACAATCAACAGGTCAGGGAAGTTCAAGCTTGCAGCTTGAATTCTGACCAAGACTTCCGCTGAACTGGGAGAGGGCGTTGGCAAATCTACCCACTCCAGGGCTTCAACCCCGATTGGGTTTTCACACAGCCAAGCTTTCATGTCGGTTTCCTTGAAAAAAATGCTAACAAATGGAGTAACGCAGTACCTGTTCAGGGCGCTGGCCCAAAGTGCAGTCAAACTACAATTGTGTTTTGGATGGGGTATTCATGAGAATTTTGATTTGCAATGACGACGGATATCTGGCCCCAGGCATTATCGCCTTGTACGAATCACTCAAAAATATAGCCCAGGTTGAAGTGATTGCGCCTGAACACAACAACAGTGCAAAGTCCAACGCCTTGACCCTTAACGCACCTATTTATATCAGGCAAGCAGAAAATGGGTTCAAGTACCTGACCGGGACACCTGCAGATTGTGTCCATATTGCACTGACTGGGTATCTCAATTACAAACCCGATTTGATTGTCTCTGGTATCAATAATGGGGCCAACATGGGAGACGACACGATTTATTCTGGAACAGTGGGAGCAGCGATGGAAGGATTTTTGATGGGCATTCCGGCCATTGCATTCAGCCAGGTTGAGCGTGGCTGGATCCATTTGGATGCGGCGGCTGAAAAAGCAAGGATGCTTGTCACCACGTTGATGAATGACAACTCCATCAAAGCAGCGCCCTGGCTGGTGAATGTCAATATTCCGAACCGTCCTTTGTCTCAAATGGGCGAGATCAAATTGACCCGTCTTGGTCGACGCCACCCTGCAAATGCTTTCATCACACAAGAAAATCCCAGAGGTGAAACCATGTACTGGATTGGAAGCGCTGGCGCTGCAAAAGACGAGGCGCACGACACAGACTTCTACGCCACTTCTCAAGGCCATGTTTCTTTGACGCCTTTGCAAGTTGACTTGACTGACCATGCAGCGTTGCCATTTTGGCGTGATTCTCAATCTGTTTGGAATGAGACGGCATGAAGCCACGCCCCAGTTTTCCAGCCAAATTAGACAATGCAGTGCCTAAGGTACAAAAACCTGCTCTGTCTTCTAAAACATGGTCAGAACAGTTGAATGCGCGTGCCAAAGAATCATTGACCGAGCCACCTGCCGCAGGGGTCGGCTTAGATTCATATGCAGTTCGTCGACGCATGGTCAGCAAGTTAATCGACCAAGGCGTAGAGGACCCCGTATTACTTTCAGCCTTGGAGAAAATCGAGCGTCACCGTTTCATTGACAGCGCCTTGGTCAATCAGGCATACGAGGACACCAGTTTGCCAATTGGATTCGGTCAAACCATATCCAAGCCCAATGTGGTTGCCCGGATGATAGAGTTGCTGCGGCAGGGACGTAATTTGAAAATCACTGGAAAGTTAGGTCGAGTTCTTGAAATCGGAACTGGCTGCGGCTATCAAGCTGCGCTGCTCAGTTTGGTTTCAAAAGAGGTATTTAGCATTGAACGGATTCAGGGCTTACACCTCAAAGCCAAGGACAACTTGAGACCCATGCGCATCCCCAATTTGCATTTGCTTTTAGGCGACGGCATGTTGGGCTACCATGACCGCGCCCCTTACGCCGGAATCATTGCTGCTGCAGGTGGAGATGCCATTCCCCAAGCTTGGACAGATCAATTGGAAATGGGTGGGCGGATTGTGGCGCCGATGGCCATGGACAATGGCCAACAAAGTCTGGTGGTGATAGATAAAACCCCCGCTGGTTTGCGCAGAAGTGTCTTGGAACCAGTGAATTTTGTCCCCCTAAAATCGGGCGTGATCTGAATGAAAACCCCAATGATTCGACTTCCACTCTTGGTTTTGCTCCTGCTCCATGGGCTGATTTTTCCTCTTTTGACCGCTTGTATCAGTGCGGGCAGAAGTATCCCTGCGCCGGTTGAAGACAGGGTTAAATCCAAACCTGTTGCAACTCCTAAAACACCAGAAAAATCCGCTATTGATGCCAAAACTGTTACCGCCAAAACCGCTTCCGAAACTGCGCCTAAGTCTGACTTCTACACTGTCAAGCAAGGTGACACTCTGATTCGCATAGGGTTGGATCACGGTCAAAATTGGCGCGATGTGATGCGTTGGAACGCAATAGACAACCCCAATGTCATCGAAGTGGGGCAAGTTCTCAGAGTGGCACCTCCTGCCAATGAAGCTGAAAAAGAAGAAGTGGTTGTCAATCCTGTTGCCCCTCAAGCCAAAGTGGCCCCAGCAGGCAGTGAAAGCAAGGCTGCTGCAGCCAGCCCAACCGCTCCTCCACAAGCTGTACTGCCCCCCAATGCGTCTGATGACAGCTTACCTTTTGCATGGCCTGCCCAGGGCAATCTGTTGTCAGTTTTCGATGATTCTAAAAACAAGGGTGTCGATATCGCTGGCAAGTCGGGTGACCCAATCTATGCATCCGCCGATGGCCGGGTTGTTTACGCTGGCTCAGGCCTGCGAGGCTATGGCAATTTGGTGATACTCAAACATAACAATACCTACTTGACCGCATATGCGCACAACCAAAGCATTTCAGTGAAGGAAGATCAGTTGGTCAAGCGCGGTCAAAAAATTGCTGAGATGGGTAACAGCGATGCAGACCAAGTCAAACTCCACTTTGAAATTCGAAAGTCTGGCAAACCCGTTGATCCGGTCAAGCTATTACCTCCTCGTTGATACTTGTCAATTGCCCTGTGAATATGTCTGATGACCAGTCTCTGCAAGGCTCGAACTGCTTTCATGTTGAGTCAATGGACATGGAGGCCCAAGGTATTGCCCATGGCAGCGATGGAAAAGTTGTCTTCATTGATGGAGCCCTGCCTTTTGAAACGGTGAGTGCCAATATCCACCGCAAAAAGAACAATTGGGAGAAGGGCAGTTTGCGTCAAATTCACCATGCCTCATCCCAGCGCGTGACGCCGCAATGCACAAACTTTGGATGGCACCCAGGTGCCTGCGGTGGTTGCAAGATGCAACATCTCAACGAATATGGACAAGTGGCTATCAAGCAACGTGTTTTGGAGGATAACTTGTGGCACCTTGGCAAGGTCAAACCTGAACACATCAACCGCCCTTTGCATGGTCCAGCTTGGAACTACCGATACCGTGCCAGGTTGTCCGTTAAGTTTGTTAAAAAAAAGGACAAGGTCTTGATAGGCTTTCATGAGCGCAAAAGTCCTTTTGTTGCTGACATGGAGCGTTGTGAGGTGTTACCCGTCCATGTGAGTCAGTTACTCATGCCTTTGAGAGAGTTGATTGCAAGTTTGGACGCCAAAGAAACTTGCCCTCAAATTGAATTGGCCTGTGGCGATTCAGTCACTGCTTTGGTTCTTCGGCATCTCCAGTCGCTTTCTGTGAAGGACAAGCAGCTGTTGAAACAATTTGGAGAAGAACACCATGTTCAGTGGTGGCTTCAACCCAGTGGGCCTGATTCGATCGCCTTGCTGAATACGTATGACAGTCAAGTTTTGTCTTATGCGCTCAAGCAATTCAATTTGACCATGCAATTTCGACCCACAGACTTTACCCAAGTCAATCCTGAGATCAACCAAGCCTTGGTTGTTCGAGCCATCAACCACTTGGCTATAGAAAGCAACGACCAGTTGATTGATTGGTTTTGTGGTTTGGGTAATTTCACCCTGCCGATGGCAACGCTAGCACGCAATGTGTTGGGTGTCGAAGGCAGCCAAGCTCTGTTGGATTGGGCATCGCATAACGCTTCCCTGAACAGTCAATTACGGTTGAATCAAGTGGGACTCAATCGACTGTGCCAATTGACGTTTTTGCCGATGAATCTTTTCGAAATAGATGCCGACAAGCTGATGACATTTCCGCAAGCAAACAAATGGTTGATTGATCCGCCCAGGGAGGGGGCATTCGCTCTCGTAAAAGCGCTGTGCAATGCCCTCGAGCAAGACGCCAATTGGCAAGCTCCATCGCGTATTGTTTATGTCAGTTGTAATCCAGCCACCCTTGCGCGTGATGCTGATCTTTTGGTTCACCAAGCTGGTTACCGCTGCCTTTCAGCAGGCGTCATCAATATGTTTCCCCATACAGCCCACGTAGAGAGCATGGCAGTTTTTGAAAGGACATAAAAAAAGACCCCGCAGGGTCTTTTTGGATGGTCTTTGGATGAATCAATCTTTTTCGCCACCCATCAGGCCCAAAAGCATCAACAGGCTCTGGAACACGTTGATTAAGTCCATGTAAAGGGCCATGGTGGCACTGATGTAATTGGTTTCGCCGCCATCAATGATCTGCTTGATGTCGTAGAGCATGTAGGCACTGAAGATACCTATGGCAAGCATGGAAATGGCCATCATGCCCGCTGTAGAGCCAACAAACAGATTGATGATGCTTCCAACGATCAAAACAATTGCACCGACGAACAGCCATTTACCCATACCGGACAAATCACGTTTGACCACACTTGCCAAACTGGCCATCAGTAAGAAAACGCCTGCAGTGCCACCAAAGGCTGTCATGACCAACTCAGTCCCGTTTTTGAAGCCTAGGACCATTGCGATCAATCTTGACAGCATCAGACCCATGAAGAAAGTAAAGGCCAACAAGACAAGAATGCCCATAGAAGAATGCTTGGTTTTTTCAATGGCGAAGACAAAACCGAATGCGCCAGCCAAAAAAACAACCAGTCCGAGTCCGCCAGATAATGCGTAACTGATGCCAGTGGCAACGCCAAACCATGCCCCCAAAACTGTGGGGAGCATGGTCAATGACAAAAGCCAATAGGTATTGCGAAGAACTTTGTTTCGCTCTTGTGGGCTCGACACTGCCTGAGGGTAAGCAATGCTTTGTATTTGCTCAGTCATTTGTAACTCCTTTTAAGCTCAATTACATTAGCCTCAATTCTAACCAATTCAGGGCAAGCCATGGCTTCACAAAGCCAACATCCAACCTAGGGCTTTTCTGTTTGGTGCGTGGCTGTCGGCGACTTTTTTCAAGCTATGCTCATGCTTTTGAATACCAAATCCAATACAATGAATACGAAATACATTATGCAGTCAGCTGATGTCCTTTTGGTGGCAAATGCTGCTGAATCTGAGGCCCTCAAACACAACTGGTCTGTCACCATTGCCATTGTCGATGACGGCGGTCACTTGTTGTGGCTCAATCGCATGGATGGTGCTGCACCCATATCAGCTTACATCGCTCCGGCCAAGGCACATACAGCCGCACTGGGCCGGCGTGAGAGCAAAATATACGAGGACATTGTTAACTCCGGCCGCCAGTCTTTTTTGAGTGCACCTGAACTAAAGGGCTTGTTAGAAGGAGGTGTGCCTATCCTCAAGGACGGGCAAGTGATTGGCGCGGTGGGTGTCAGTGGAGTGAAATCCAACGAGGATGCACAAATCGCCAAGGCGGGTATCGCAGCACTCGGCCTGTCAAGCCCTCACACTCAATAAATCAGGCGTTCGGGGCTGATTTCTTGCAGGATCGTGGTTGCAATTTCCTCGATACTTTTGGTTGTTGTAGAAAGCCATCGTATGCCATAGCGACGCATCATGGACTCACCTTCATGAACCTCATGCTGGCAATTGGCCAAGCTGGCATACTTTGAGTTTGGTCTGCGTTCGTTGCGTATTTCGCTCAGTCGTTCAGGCAAAATAGTGAGTCCGTATACTTTATCCAAGTGAGGCAATAGCGCTGAAGGCAACTGCTGACGCTCGAAATCCTCAGGAATAAGGGGATAGTTGGATGCTTTCAAGCCATGTTGCATGGCCAAATACAGGCTGGTGGGTGTTTTACCGCTTCGACTCACTCCCACCAAAATGACATCAGACTTGTCTAAGTCTGAATTTTTTTGCCCATCATCATGGGCTAGGCTGAAATTGATCGCTTCAATCCGATCATGGTAAGCACGGCTTTTGCTGATATCTAAAAACCGTCCAATACGGTGGTTTGACTTGATGCCAAATTCCAACTCCAAGGGCTTAACAAACGTGCTGAACATGTCGAGTAAAACAGCCTGACAGTTCTCCGCCAACACATTCAAGACCTCATCTTTTGCCAAGGTCGTAAACACAATCGGTTTAACGCCTTCCTGGCGAAAAACCGCATTGATTTGGTCAACCGCCTGGTGCGCTTTTTGGACTGAATCGATGAAAGGCAGCCGAACATGTCTTGGTTGTATTTCAAATTGAGCCAAGATAGCGTTGCCAAATGTTTCGGCAGTGATTCCAGTTCCATCTGATACAAAGAATACGGTTCTGTTGGGCATGAGATGTCCAGGTAGAAAAAAAATAAAGTCTAAAATATTGCACTTACCTCATTTAAACATGTGCGAGCAATTCCTTTAGTGCCAAATACAACTTCAATAAAGCAACTATTTGCCCGCACATTTTCTGTGAAGCCTCGTCGCTGGCTTTGCATTTTCCCCGGTTTAATTTTTGGAGTTTGTTTATGTCAGCCTTGTTCAGCCCAACAGCTCTGGTTGTTCCGTTTGAAAATTTGAGAATGACCGATGTCGAATCGGTGGGTGGCAAAAATGCCAGCCTGGGTGAAATGATTTCCCAGCTGCCCAGTGGCGTCAGTGTTCCCTCAGGTTTTGCAACCACCTCGCATGCTTTCAGAATATTCCTTCAAAATGGGCAATTGGATAAGCGTATTGATGCCGCTTTATCTGTCCTGGAAACTGACAATCTTCATGAGCTGACTGCCACTGGCGAAAAAATCCGCAACTGGATCATCGCTCAGCCATTTCCTGACCAGTTGGCCAAAGACATTGCCAATGCTTTTCTCATTCTCAATGGGCAGGATGAAACTGCATCATATGCAGTTCGCTCCTCTGCAACGGCAGAGGACTTGCCTGATGCTTCTTTTGCTGGGCAGCAAGAAAGCTTTCTGAATGTCCACGGTATCAATGACATTCTTTTGAAGATCAAGGAAGTTTTTGCTTCCCTCTACAACGACAGAGCTATCAGCTACCGAGTGCACAAGGGTTTCGATCATGGCCAGGTTGCATTGTCTGCCGGGGTGCAACGCATGGTTCGTTCGGATTTGGGTACAGCGGGTGTCATGTTCACGATGGATACCGAGTCTGGGTTTGATGATGTTGTCTTCATCACTGCCAGTTATGGTTTGGGTGAGACTGTGGTGCAGGGCGCGGTCAATCCGGACGAGTTTTATGTCCACAAACCGATGTTGGCTGCTGGCAATCAAGCCATTGTTCGCCGAACGCTTGGCTCCAAATTGATTCAAATGAACTTTGCAACAACCGAGGATCGTTTAAAGACAGGTAAGTTGGTCACCAACCACGATGTCCCGCTTGAGTTACGCAACCGTTATTGCCTCACAGATGCTGAAATCATTGAATTGGCAAAGTATGCAATCGTTATTGAAAAACATTACGGTCGCCCAATGGATATTGAGTGGGGTAAAGATGGAAATGATGGAAAGCTATACATACTTCAGGCGCGTCCTGAGACCGTCAAGAGCCAATTGAAAGGTCAGGCTGAATTGCGATACCAACTCAAGGGGACAGGAACTGTTTTGGCCCAAGGTCGTGCCATTGGTCAAAAAATCGGTACCGGACCCGTCCGATTGGTCAGCAGTTTGGCTGAGATGGATCTGGTGAAGGTAGGAGATGTCTTGGTCACTGACATGACCGATCCCAACTGGGAACCGGTCATGAAAAGGGCAAGTGCCATCGTCACCAACCGTGGTGGCAGAACATGCCATGCTGCCATCATTGCACGTGAATTGGGTATTCCAGCGGTGGTGGGCTGCGGGGACGCCACCAGCAGTTTGCCATCAGACTCGATCGTTACGGTGAGTTGTTCAGAGGGAGATACTGGTTTTGTCTACGATGGGTTGTTGGAGTCGGAAGTCTCTGAAGTTCAAAGAGGGGAGATGCCAGAACTGGCCACCAAGCTGATGATGAACATCGGCAACCCTGGGTTGGCTTTCGATTTTGCGCAACTACCCAATCAAGGTGTTGGTTTGGCTCGATTGGAATTCATCATCAACAACAACATTGGTGTCCATCCGAAAGCGGTATTGGATTATCCGCATATTGATTCAGACCTTAAAAAAGCGGTTGAATCAGTTGCCCGAGGACACGCATCCCCAAAAACTTTTTTTATTGACAAAGTAACTGAGGGCATCGCGACCATCGCAGCAGCATTTTGGCCCAAACCAGTGATTGTTCGTTTGTCTGATTTCAAATCCAATGAATACAGAAAGCTGATCGGTGGCAGCAGATACGAGCCAGAAGAAGAAAATCCCATGTTGGGTTTCCGAGGAGCTGTTCGTTACTTGAGCAAAGAATTCGAAGAAGCCTTTGCAATGGAGTGTGAGGCTTTGCTCAGAGTCAGGGGCGAAATGGGTTTAACCAATGTACAGATCATGATCCCCTTTGTTCGCACCCTGAGCCAAGCGAAAAGTGTCATCGAACTCTTGTCTTCCCACGGTTTGCGTCGCGGGGAAAAAGAGCTGAAAGTGATCATGATGTGTGAGGTGCCCAGCAATGCGATTTTGGCCAATGAGTTTTTGGCTTACTTTGATGGATTTTCTATTGGCTCGAATGACTTGACTCAATTGACGCTTGGCTTAGATCGAGATTCAGGCATGCCTTTACTTGCTGCTGATTTTGATGAGCGAGATCCTGCTGTTTTGTTCATGCTATCTCGCGTCATTGAGGCTTGTCAGCAACAGGGCAAATACGTCGGCATCTGTGGTCAAGGGCCAAGTGATCATTTGGACTTTGCACAGTGGCTTGTTTCAAAAGGGATTGAATCTATATCCCTCAATCCCGACAGCGTTGTTTCTACTTGGAAGGCTTTGGCAAAGGCTCCGTGAGTTCAGATTTTTCGTACTACAATAACTGGCTTAGCCTTGCTGCACCTTTCATGACGTTGAGGGCAGCTCAACCCACAAGGAGAATGTATGCGTCATTACGAAATCGTGCTTTTGATTCATCCCGATCAAAGCGAACAAGTACCTGCCATGCTCGAGCGTTACAAAAGCTTGATCACCAATGGTGGAGGCAAGGTCCACCGTTTGGAGGACTGGGGTCGACGTCAATTGACTTACTTGATCAACAAATTAGCCAAAGCCCATTACCTTTGCTTGAACATAGAAGCTAACCAAGAGGTCATGGCAGAACTCGAACACGCATTCAAATTCAATGATGCTGTCCTGCGCCATTTGACAGTTTCAAAGAAAAAAGCTGAGACGACACCTTCACTGATGATGAAAACTGTTGAACGCGAGGAGGCTCGTAAAAATCAACAGACTGAGTTTCAGGCCTGATAAACAAAGTATGTGAACCTGGTTCAATTGCACGGGCGTATCGTCCAAATTTCAGATGTGCGCTACTCACCATTTGGTTTGCCTCTGATTGACTTGTTGATTGAACACGAATCACATCTTGAAGAAGCTGGGGTACAAAGGAAAATCCAGTTGCGATTGAGGGCATTGGCGATTGGCACACAAGCCGAGAAAATTTTGCAGCTTGACCTTCTTAGTAACTTGTATTTCTCCGGGTTTCTTGCTTCTCCCAAAAATTCACAATCTGTTCTTTTCCACATTCAAAGTTTTCATACTGTTTCATAGGAGCCCTTGCAATGGCCACTTTTAAAAAATTCAATAAGGATAAGCGTCCAAAACGCAACACCCAGTCACTGCTTTTCAAGCGCAAGCGGTTTTGCCGCTTCACTGTCACTGGTGTAGAGGAAATTGACTACAAAGACATTGACACCTTGCGTGATTTCATCGCTGAAAACGGCAAGATCATTCCAGCCCGCCTGACTGGAACCCGTGCCATTTATCAACGTCAACTCAACACCGCCATCAAGCGTGCCCGGATTTTGGCCATGCTGCCTTATACCGATCAACACAAAATCTGAGGAGCGAAAACATGCAAATCATTCTGCTTGAGAAAGTCGTGAACCTTGGAAATCTTGGCGAAGTTGT
The DNA here is from genome assembly GCA_945873925.1 of Bordetella parapertussis. Taxonomy (GTDB): domain Bacteria; phylum Pseudomonadota; class Gammaproteobacteria; order Burkholderiales; family Burkholderiaceae_C; genus Limnohabitans. Next base: position 15,397 of record CAMCES010000005.1, on the reverse strand, counting down.
TCGTGTCAAAGATGGCTATGCACGTAATTTTTTGATCCCCTCTGGCCAAGCCCGTCGTGCTACTGACTCTGCTATTCAAGAGTTTGAAGCGCGTCGTGCAGAACTTGAAAAAACAGCCCATGAAAAGCTTCTGGCAGCTCAATCACAAGGCGAAAAATTGGCAGGCACCAGTGTGAAAATCACACAAAAAGCGGGTGTAGATGGTCGTTTATTTGGATCTGTCACTAACTTTGATATCGCTGAAGAGTTGACCAAAGCTGGTTATGCAGTTTCAAAAGCCCAAATTCGGATGCCCAAAGGTCCAATCAAAGTTGTTGGCGACGCTGAGGTGAGTGTTGCTCTGCACACAGATGTACTCGTTGACATCAAGGTCTCCGTTTATGGAGAATCAGCTTAATAAAGTTGTTTCCCATGATCATTCAAACCGCCCCTTGGGCGGTTTTTTTCTTCATGTCAGCGAAGTTATGAACATGCTTAAACTGGTTGCCACAAGTTTATCCACAACTTTGTGCGATGACATTTGCATGGGTTTTCACTAGGATGAAGAATTTCAGGGGTGTTGATGTCTGCCGTTTTTTTCAATTCAGAAAACACTGTGTCTGAGCCCGATCGGCAACTTGCCCAGTTGAGAATCCCACCACATTCACTTGAGGCTGAATCGAGTGTTTTGGGTGGTTTGTTGCTTGATAACAGCGCTTGGGATCGGATGGGTGATATCTTGAGCGATGGTGATTTTTATCGCTATGAGCATCGCTTGGTATTCACGGCTGTCAGAGCTCTGGTCAACAGCAACCGTGCCGCAGATGTGATCACTGTTTTTGAGCATATGCAAAGCCAAGGCAAGGCGGAAGAAGTTGGAGGCCTGGCCTATCTCAATTCATTGGCGCAGTACGTTCCCAGTTCAGCCAATATCCGGCGCTATGCAGAAATTGTTCGCGAGAGGTCCATACTTCGAAAATTGGTCAGTGTCAGTGATGAAATTGCTACCTCAGCACTCAACACCATGGGACGGCCTGTACCCAATATTTTGGATGAAGCCGAGCAAAAAATATTCAACATAGGAGAAGAAGGCTCGCGCATGCGACAAGGCTTTCAGTCCATGGGGAATTTGGTGATTGAGCTATTGGATCGCGTGGATGAAATGTCCAAAAATCCCAATGACATCACTGGTGTTCCAACAGGTTTTGTCGATTTAGATCGAATGACGTCTGGGATGCAGGCGGGTGATTTGATTGTTCTTGCGGCCAGACCCTCCATGGGCAAGACGGCCTTAGCCATCAATATTGCCGAAAATGTCGCGCTCAAAGGGGGCCTGCCTGTTGCAGTTTTTTCCATGGAGATGGGGGCGTCTCAGCTGGCAATTCGTATCGTAGGTTCTATTGGACGAATTGATCAAAGTAGATTGAGAACAGGCAAGCTTCAAGATGAAGAGTGGCCAAGATTGGCTGAGGCTGTCGAGAGATTAAAAACGGTTTCTTTGTCGATTGACGAGACGCCTGGTTTGACTGCCAGTGAACTCAGAGCCAGTGCCCGACGATTGGCGCGCACTTGCGGGAAATTGGGATTGGTGGTGGTTGATTACCTGCAACTGATGAGCGCAAGCAGTGGGGGCGATGGTGATAACCGAGCGACAGAGTTGGGAGAAATTTCACGTGGTTTAAAAATGCTGGCCAAAGAACTCCAATGCCCTGTGATTGCCTTGTCTCAATTGAATCGTGGTGTAGAGCAACGCACAGATAAGCGCCCCATGATGAGTGACTTACGCGAATCTGGCGCGATTGAGCAAGATGCAGATGTCATCATGTTCATCTATCGCGATGACTATTACAACAAAGACTCTAAAGAACCTGGGGTGGCCGAAATCATCATTGGCAAACAACGTAACGGGCCAACGGGTACCGTCAAACTCACCTTTCTTAAACCCATCACAAAGTTTGAGTCGTATGCTGGCAGTGGCTCAGATTATTGAGTGTTCACAGAACTTCGCTGGCGAAGTCGGCCAACCTTGAACGTTCACCTCGTGCGAGGGTGATGTGCCCGCCATGTGGCCAACCCTGGAAGCGATCCACAGCAAAGGTCAGTCCAGAGGAGCCCTCGGTCAGGTAAGGGGTGTCTATTTGTGCCAGGTTACCCATGCAAATGATTTTGGTTCCGGGGCCTGCACGTGTAATGAGTGTTTTCATCTGCTTAGGCGTCAGATTTTGTGCTTCATCAATGATGACGAACTTGTTCAAGAAGGTTCTTCCACGCATGAAATTGAGACTTTTGATCTTGATTTTGCTGCGAATCAGCTCGGTGGTTGCAGCGCGGCCCCACTCACCTGCACTGGTATCTGTTTTTCCGAGCACCTCCAGGTTGTCATCCAGGGCGCCCATCCAAGGCCCCATTTTTTCCTCTTCAGTGCCGGGTAGAAAACCGATGTCTTCTCCAACACTGACAGTAGCGCGTGTCATGATGATTTCCGTGTATCTGCGCTCATCCAACACTTGAAGCAAACCAGACGCAAGTGCCAACAGTGTTTTACCCGTGCCTGCAGTTCCAGTGAGGGTTACAAAATCTATTTCAGGATCCAAGAGCAAATTAAGAGCAAAATTTTGCTCTCTGTTTCGAGAGGTGATACCCCATGCAGCATTTTTGAAGTGGCTGTAATCTTTCAGGGTCTTCAAAACTGCTGTTTTACCGCGAATTTCCGTTACACGCGCATACAGACTCGGCTCGCCTGGTGTTTCAAAATACACAAATTGATTGATGTGCATATTGGCAACGACAGCTCCGCCTATGCGGTAGTAGGTCTGTCCACCTGATTGCCAGCTTTCTACAGTTTTGGCTTGTTTGGACCAAAAGTCAGATGCAAGCGGTAAAGCGCCCGAATAAAGAAGATCACCGTCCTCTAGGGTCTTGTCATTTTGGTAGTCTTCCGCCGCCAGGCCAAGCGCTCGGGCCTTGACGCGCATGTTGATATCTTTAGAAACAAGAACCACTTGACGAGGTGATTCAGCCTCTCTTAATGCATTGACAACGCCTAAAATTTGGTTATCAGCCTTGCCCTGAGGAAGGCTTGAAGGCAAGCTGAAAGCCAGCGGTGCGGTCTGAAAGAACAGTTTTCCGGTGACTTCTTTTTGGCCGGTGCTGTTGAGTGGAAACCCACTGGAAATATCTGTACTGTTGGCACCTACCAAGGCATCCAATGTACGGCTGGTTTGGCGTGCGTTGCGCGCAACCTCTGTCATTCCTTTTTTATGGTTATCCAACTCTTCAAGGACGACCATCGGAAGAAACACATCATGCTCTTCAAAGCGAAACAGACACATGGGGTCATGCATCAATACATTGGTATCTAGTACAAAGAGTTTGCTGGGCCCGGTGCGCTTGGCGACTTTTGGAGGCTTGCGATCGGAAGTGACCAATGACCTGTCAGAGCGATCAACAGACAAGTCGTCCTTTTGATTGGCCTTTTTCGAGGTATTTAGCTTGGGTCTGATGGATGGAATCTTTTTTTCTGGTGGGCTTTTGTGTTGAGTCGCCGAGGAAAGCTTTGTTTGTTGGGCTAGATCAGTTGCTTTTGGATTGAAGCGGTCTGCATGCTTTTTGGGGGCAGGAGGCAAGGGCATTGGATTAAGTTGATGCTATGGATGCTTTTTTGAGTGCTTTGACGGCTTTGAGAACTTCATCGACATGTCCTGGAACTTTCAGGCCGCGCCACTCCTGCTTGAGTAGGCCATCAGAACCAATCAGGAATGTGCTGCGTTCGATGCCTTTGACTTTCTTACCGTACATGATTTTATTTTTGACTACACCAAACATATGGCACATCTTTTCCTCGGTGTCTGCAATCAATTCAAAGGGAAGCTCGAGTTTTTCCTTGAAACTGTCATGCGAACGCATGTTGTCTCTGGATACGCCAAAAATAACTGCACCTGCTTTGGTGAAGTCTTTGAACTTGTCACGAAATTGCATGGCTTCCGTTGTGCAACCTGGGGTGTTGTCTTTGGGGTAGAAGTACAGGATGACTGTCTGACCAAGATGTGATTGATTAGATACTTTGACGCCACCAGTGGCGTTTGCTTCAAATTCGGGTAGGTGTTTGTTGACAACAATCGCCATGGTTTTGAGTCCGTTATGCCAGAGGTGCGCGAAGTGGAACTTCGAATAGGGTCATTTTATCTCTAAAACGGCGGCGTGCTTTTTTGAAGCCTTTGCAAGAAGGCAAAGGCTTGCATCTTGATACTCAAGCAGTCATTGGTAACAGCAAAATGGCTGTTACTTTTCGGCCTTCGGCGGCAAGGATATTGAACGTTCTGCATGCAGCAGCGGTGTCCATCGATTCAACACCAATCTGTCTCTGAGACAGCGGTACCAGCCATGGTTGCGGAACAAACCGCTGGGCTTTGCCTGAGCCAAGCAACAGAATGTCTGTGTTGGTGCTTTTGAATTCCTGGAAATGTGCAGCATTGAATTCGTCAAATCTTTGGCAATGCCAAGGCTGGCAAGTTCCGTCATGGGAAATCAACATGCTGTGTGGAAACCTTACCCTGTTTATTTCAATCCAATCAAGGTCATAAGCTGTGACGGATATGACATCAACACGGTCAGGCTGCAGTTTCATTGAATATGGCCCCTGGAAGGGGTGGTTAGGTCTAGAAGTATGGTCAAATTATAGGTTTTCACAGTTTGTTTCGGTGGAGTTACTTTGATAACCATTCAAAAATCAGCCAAGCTTGCCAATGTTTGTTACGACATACGCGGCCCCGTTTTGGACAGGGCGCGACAAATGGAAGAAGAAGGACAAAAAATCATCAAGTTAAATATTGGCAACTTGGCAATTTTTGGTTTTGATGCCCCTGAAGAAATCCAACAAGACATCATTCGTAACCTACCAGGTGCTGCTGCCTATTCAGACAGCAAAGGCATTTTTGCTGCCCGCAAAGCAGTCATGCATTACACGCAGCAGCAAGGGATTGATGGCGTTTCCCTAGACGATATTTACCTTGGAAACGGTGCGAGCGAATTGATTGTCATGGCGACCAATGCTTTGCTCAACAATGGTGATGAATTGCTGTTGCCTGCGCCAGATTACCCCCTTTGGACTGCTGCGGTTAGCCTTTCGGGAGGCACGCCAGTTCACTATATGTGTGACGAAAAAAACGGTTGGATGCCCAGCATAGAAGACATCAAATCGAAAATCACGCCCCACACCAAAGGCATCGTGGTGATCAATCCCAACAACCCCACTGGCGCACTTTATTCTGATGCGTTGCTCAAAAGCATTGTTGAGTTGGCGAGAGAGCATGGCTTGGTCATTTTTGCTGATGAGGTTTACGACAAAGTGCTTTACGACGGCGTTCACCACACCGCCATTGGCAGTTTGTCCAAAGATGTATTGACATTGACATTCAATTCTTTGTCGAAAAGTTATCGGTCCTGCGGATATCGTGCTGGCTGGATGGTGGTCTCTGGCGATAAAAAACCTGCCAAGGACTATATTGAGGGACTCAACATGTTGTCCTCTATGCGTCTTTGCGCCAATGTGCCTGGACAAACCGCCATTCAAACCGCCTTGGGTGGCTATCAGAGCATCAATGATCTGGTCAAGCCCGGGGGCCGGTTATGTCGTCAACGTGACTTGGCTCATGAACTGATGACGGCGATTCCTGGTGTGACTTGCGTCAAGCCACAAGCTGCCTTGTATATGTTTCCCAGGCTCGATCCCAAGGTGTATCCCATCAAGGATGACCAGCAATTCATCAATGATCTGCTGCAAGAAACAAAGGTTTTGTTAGTACAAGGCACTGGATTCAATTGGCCCTCAACAGATCACTTCCGAATTGTTTTCCTTCCTCATGAAGATGATTTGCGCGTCGCCATTGGCCGCATCGCCAAATTCCTTGACAGCTATCGAAAGAATCCAAGCGCATGAAACCCATCCAAATTGGGCTGCTAGGCCTGGGCACAGTCGGCAAGGGTACCTATGACGTGCTCTTGCGCAATCAATCAGAGATTCAACGACGGACTGGCAAAGAGCTTCGCATAACCATGGTCGCCGATTTGGACGTTGAGCGCGCTCGCTCTTTGGTTGACCCTTCGTGCAGGGTTGTTGCTGATGCCCATCAAATCATCACCAATCCAGACATTGATATGGTGGTTGAGTTGATCGGTGGCTATGGCATCGCTCGCGAATTGGTTATGTCTGCGATTGCCGCTGGCAAGCATGTGGTGACCGCCAACAAAGCGCTGCTTGCGATGTACGGTGAGGAGATCGTGTCTGCCGCCCAAAAGCAAGGTGTGATGCTGGGTTATGAGGCTGCTGTTGCAGGTGGAATTCCCATCATCAAATCTTTGCGAGAAGGGCTGGCTGCAAACAACATTGAGTGGCTTGCAGGGATCATCAACGGGACCACCAATTTCATTTTGACCCAAATGCGTGAAAAGGCATTGAGCTTTGAAAGCGCACTCAAGCAAGCCCAGTCCTTGGGTTATGCTGAAACTGACCCAAGTTTTGATATCGAGGGGGTAGATGCTGCCCATAAATGCAGCATCATGTCAGCGATTGCTTTTGGCATACCCATGCCATTTCATCACGCTTACATTGAAGGCATTGACCAATTGCAGTCAGAGGACATCGCATTCGCTTTGCAATTGGGCTATAGGATCAAGCTCTTGGGTATTTCAAGGAGAACTGCGCAGGGCATCGAACTCCGTGTGCATCCGACGCTTGTCTCTGAAAAAACGCTCATTGCAAATGTTGAAGGCGCCATGAACGCAGTCATGGTTCATGGGAATGCCGTCGGCACAACACTTTTTTATGGCAAGGGTGCTGGCGGAGAGCCAACAGCCAGTGCAGTCATCGCCGATATGGTGGACATTGCAAGACTTGGTTCATCACAAGCAACTACCCGTGTGCCCTACATGGGAGTTCAGTCTAATGAGATACATGACACCCCGATTTTGTCCATCAGTGAAGTCTTGACCTGTCACTACTTGCGATTAGGTGTGGCAGATCAAGCCGGTGTGTTGGCCAGCGTGACTGGTGTACTGGCTGACCATGGCATCAGCATTGATGCCATGCTGCAACAGCCAACTGCCATTGGTCAAGACAGAACCGAACTCATCATCTTGACCCATTCAGCCAAAGAATCGGTCATGAAAAAAGCTATCACCCAAATACAGCAATTGCCCACTGTCTTGGTTCCAGTCATTCGGATTCGCAAGGAAGACTTCAACTGATGCAATACATCTCTACCAGAGGACATGCAACAAAACAGTCGTTTTGTGACATATTGCTAGAAGGGCTGGCTCCAGATGGCGGTTTGTATCTGCCTGTTTGCTACCCTCAAATAGATGGACAAGGACTGACTCAACTCAGAAACAACTTTGCTACCAAAGGCTATCATTTTTTAGCCTTCGAAATTTTGTCTCGGTACATTGACGACATACCCGAAGCTGATCTTCTGTTGTTGTGTCAAAAAACCTATCGCTCTGACGTGTTTGGTTCGCATCTCATCGCCCCTGTTCGACCTTATACCGATCAAATACAGATATTGGGTTTGTCTAACGGTCCTACACTGGCCTTCAAAGACATGGCCATGCAACTCCTGGGTCACTTATTTGAATACGAGTTGAATCGCAGAACAGCTGAACTCAATATTTTAGGGGCCACTTCAGGTGACACGGGCAGTGCTGCCGAGCATGCCATGAGAGGCAAAAAAGGTGTTCGCGTTTTCATGACCAGTCCCAAAGGACGAATGAGTCGTTTTCAGCAGGCTCAAATGTTCAGCCTGCAAGATGCAAATATTTTTAACATCGCCATTGAAGGTGTTTTTGATGATTGCCAGGATATTGTGAAGGCTGTCTCCAGTGACCTCGAGTTCAAGAAGCATTACAAAATTGGAACAGTCAATTCAATCAATTGGGCGCGCTTGTTGGCTCAAGTGGTTTATTACTTTGCAGCTTACTTTCAGGCCACCAAAGACAATCATCAACAGGTGAGCTTTGCTGTTCCCAGTGGCAACTTTGGCAACGTGTGTGCTGGTCATGTCGCTAAAATGATGGGGTTGCCAATATCCAAGCTTGTGGTGGCTACCAACGAAAACGATGTTCTCGATGAGTTTTTTAAAACAGGTGCTTACCAAGTTCGAGATACGCTTCACACATTTGAAACCTCCAGTCCGTCCATGGATATTTCAAAAGCCAGTAACTTTGAACGCTTTATTTTTGATTTGCTTGGAAGAAATGCGACCCAAACAAATCAACTCTTTGGTGCAGACTTGGCAAAAAATGGACAGTTCAGCCTTGCTGGAGACAGTGCTTTTGCAAATGTTCAATCGCAATATGGGTTCTACAGTGGCAAAAGCACTCACCAAAACCGGATTGAAACCATTCAAAAAGCTTATAACAACCACAGACAACTTTTGGACCCCCATACGGCAGATGGCTTGAAGGTTGCACACGACTTTCTCGAACCCAAGGTGCCTATGCTGGTGTTGGAAACAGCCTTGCCGATCAAATTTGCCAGCACCATTGAACAGGCACTGGGGTTCTCTCCACCTGTGCCGGCTAAGTTTTCAAATTTAGAAAACTTGCCTCAACGGGTTGAAACCATGCCTGCCAGTGTTTCTCAGGTTAAATCATTCATCGAGGCACACTGCAAACCATGAATAAACAAGCCCTGTTCGCACTCGATGAAGCATTGCTGCAATTGCTTGGCGGATTGCAACCGCTGTCCGAACAAGAGATGGTCTCCACCTTTGATGCAGACGGTCGCATCCTTGCCGAAGACGTGCGCGCCGAATTGAATGTCCCTTCTTTTGACAATTCCGCCATGGATGGATACGCATTTAACTGTCAGGATTTATCTGCGTTGCAAGGTAAATTGAAAATTGGGCAGCGTATCCCGGCTGGCTGTCAACCCAGTGCTTTGGTCACTGGTCATGCGGCAAGAATTTTCACGGGTGCGCCAGTTCCTTCGGGGGCTGATGCTGTTGTCATGCAAGAAGAGTGTGAGGCAACTGAGGATGGTCACGTATTGATCAAGACAGTCCCCTCGGTGGGTCAATGTATTCGGCGACAGGGGGAAGACATCTCTTTGGGGCAAGTGGTCCTTGCCAAAGGCATGCGCTTAACACCCACCAGCTTGGGCTTGGCTGCAAGTATCGGTCGTTCATCGCTTCTCGTCAGTCGCAGTCCTAAGGTGGCAATGCTGTCTACGGGTGATGAGTTGGTTATGCCCGGGGACTTGGCACCTGCCGATTTGCCCTCGGGTTCAATCTTCAACTCCAATCGTTTTTTTCTACGCGCATTACTGCATCGCTTGGGTTGCACGGTCACTGATTTTGGCAACCTCCCAGACCATTTAGAAGCAACCAAACAGATGTTGTCCTTGGCGTCCCAATCCCATGATTTGATTCTCACCAGCGGAGGTGTTTCTGTGGGTGAAGAAGACCATGTCAAGCCCGCGGTGAGCGAACTGGGGCAACTCCATTTGTGGGCACTTGCGGTCAAACCAGGCAAGCCTTTTGCCTATGGTCATGTTCAAAATGCGCAAAGATCACCCACTCATTTCATCGGGTTGCCTGGAAATCCAGTGTCCAGTTTGGTGACCTTCTTGCTGTTGGTTCGTCCTTTTGTGCTGGCGTTGCAGGGCGCTCAGCAGCTTGCCTTGAAATCGTATTCAGTCCGTGCGGACTTCGATTGGCCCAAGGCTGATAAACGTCGTGAATTCTTACGTGTTCGGCGCAACCCGCAAGGGGGAATCGATCTTTTCTCAAACCAAAGCTCTGGCGTATTGACTTCTGCTGTTTGGGGCGATGGCCTGATTGACAATCCACCAAATCGATCCATTCGCAAGGGTGATATGGTTGAATTCATTCCTTTTAATGATTGGATGTCATGAGAGTCACCGTCCGTTATTTTGCTGCCATACGCGAACAAATTGGTCTAAATACTGAAGAAGTCGAGACCCAGGCATTGGACTTGGATGCTTTGCGTGCTGAATTGATGGCCAGAGGGGAACCCTATTCTGTTGCTTTGGAAGAAGGCAAAGCCATACGCATGGCCTTGAATCAACAAGTCAGTGATGGACACTGTGTTTTGCTGCCCAACGCCGAGGTGGCCTTTTTCCCACCAGTCACGGGCGGTTGACAATGCAGTTTTCTGTGCAAATTCAAACGCAGGATTTCGATCTAAGCCACGAAATTGGTTTGCTGCGTCAGGATCAGGCTGGGGTGGGTGCGGTTTGTAGCTTCATCGGGACTGTGCGGGATCGAAACGAGGGAGACCATGTCGCCACTTTGGAGTTAGAGCACTATCCCGGAATGACTGAAAAGTCCATTGAACTGATGATCGCTGAAGCGAAGTCTCGCTTTGATATTTTGGGTGCCCGAGTCATTCACCGGGTCGGACTGCTCAAGCCGTTGGATCAAATTGTTTTGGTTGCCGTGACTTCCCCCCACCGTGGGCAAAGCTTTCTGGCTTGTGAATTTTTGATGGATTACCTCAAGACTCAAGCACCATTTTGGAAAAAGGAGGCTACGCCTCAAGGTCACCGATGGGTGGACGCCAGGGTCTCAGACGACAAAGCCTTGGCTAGGTGGGGCATACACGCTACAAATGCTTCTGCCGAAGATTGAATCTTCTTGAATTTGGGCTCCATGACCTCAGATATTTCTTCACTGCGAAGGATGGAGGTGGCATATGCGTGTTGATAAATTGACTACCAAGTTTCAAGAAGCGCTGTCTGAGGCCCAAACACTGGCCTTGGGTGCAGACCATGCTTATATAGAAGTACCGCACCTGGTGGTTGCCATGCTTCGTCAAGATGATGGTCCACGCGCATTGTTGATGCGTGCTGGGGTCAACATAGCTGCATTGCTCAAAGACGCGGAGGAAGCCGTGCAGCGGTTGCCCGAAGTTCAAGGCCAGGAGCAAGTCCAAGTCAGCCGTCATTTGATTTCATTGCTGCAGGCTGCAGAAAAAGAGGCCATCAAGCGTGGCGATAAATATGTAGCCAGTGAATTGTTTTTATTGGCGTTGGCAGACAGTAAGTCTGAGTTTGCGCAACAAGCCAAACGCCATGGATTGAGTCGACAAAATTTATCCGCAGCCATTGAAGCCTTGCGAGGCGGTGAAAAAGTTCAATCTGCTGATGCCGAAGGTCAGCGTGAGTCTTTGCTGAAGTATTGTGTTGATTTGACTGAGCGTGCTCGTTCAGGACAATTGGACCCAGTGATTGGACGAGATGATGAGATTCGCCGTGCTATTCAGGTGCTGCAGCGCCGCACCAAAAACAACCCGGTGCTTATCGGAGAACCAGGTGTAGGTAAAACTGCCATAGTTGAAGGATTATCGCAACGGATCATTTCAGGTGAAGTGCCGGATTCGCTCAAAGGCAAGCGGGTGTTGTCTTTGGACATGGCTTCATTGCTGGCTGGTGCCAAGTTCAGAGGTGAGTTCGAGGAACGCCTCAAATCTGTATTGAATGAGCTGGCCAAAGACCATGGGCAAACCATCGTCTTTATTGACGAAATCCACACCATGGTTGGTGCTGGAAAAAGTGAAGGGTCCATGGATGCAGGCAATATGCTCAAGCCGGCGTTGGCGCGCGGTGAATTGCATTGCGTGGGCGCGACTACCCTGGATGAATACCGTAAGTACATCGAAAAAGACGCTGCTTTGGAGAGGCGATTTCAGAAAATTTTGGTGGGTGAACCCTCGGTTGAAGCCACGATTGCCATTTTGCGCGGCCTGCAAGAAAAGTACGAGGTGCACCATGGTGTTGAAATCACCGATCCTGCCATTGTGGCTGCTGCAGAGCTTTCGCACCGATACATCACCGACCGATTCTTGCCTGACAAAGCCATTGATTTGATAGATGAGGCTGCAGCAAAAATCAAAATTGAAATTGATTCAAAACCTGAAGTCATGGATAAGCTCGACAGGCGGTTGATTCAGTTGAAAATTGAGCGAGAAGCAGTTCGAAAAGAGCAAGACGATGCGTCACAAAAACGCATGGGCTTGATTGAAGAAGAAATCGTCAAACTTCAAAAAGAATATGCTGACTTGGAAGATATTTGGAAGTCTGAAAAAGCACAGGCTCAAGGTGGCGCGTTGCTCAAGGAAGAAATTGAACGTTGCAAAATGCAAATAGAGGACTTAAAGCGGCGCGGCGACTTCAACAAAGTAGCAGAACTGCAATACGGGAAACTACCCGAGTTGGAAAAGAGACTCAAGGAAGCCAACGCCCGCGAGGAAAACTGGGACAGCGCCACGCAAGCAACCCGCTTGCTGCGAACCCAGGTGGGTGCAGAAGAAATAGCCGAAGTCGTGGCACGCGCCACGGGTATTCCGGTATCTAAGTTGATGCAGGGCGAGCGTGAAAAGCTGTTAATCATGGAGTCGCACCTGCACGCCAGGGTGGTAGGGCAAGACGAGGCTATCACAGCGGTTTCAAATGCCATCAGACGTTCCAGGGCGGGCTTGAGTGACCCCTCGAGACCCACAGGCTCTTTTCTTTTTCTGGGGCCAACAGGCGTCGGAAAGACGGAGTTGTGCAAAGCATTGGCTGGATTTTTATTTGATACTGAAGATCATTTGGTGCGAATTGACATGAGCGAGTTCATGGAGAAGCATTCCGTGAGCAAACTGATTGGCGCACCTCCAGGCTATGTTGGATACGACGAAGGCGGCTATTTGACTGAGTTGGTTCGGCGTAAACCTTATTGCGTGATTTTGCTCGACGAGATTGAAAAAGCGCATCCTGATGTTTTCAACATCTTGCTACAGGTTTTAGATGATGGCCGACTGACTGACGGACAAGGCAGAACCATCGACTTTAAAAACGCAGTCATTGCGATGACATCAAACATCGGCTCAAAGATCATTCAGGCCATGGTTGGCCAAGACAGTGCTGACATCAAGGATGCGGTCTGGGAAGAGCTCAAAGGCCATTTCCGTCCTGAGTTTCTAAACCGAATTGACGAAACCGTGGTCTTCCATGCATTGGATGCTGCACACATAGAAAAAATTGCAGGCATTCAACTCAAAGTACTGAGTGATCGCTTGGCGCGAATGGATCTGCAGTTGATCGTCACACCAGCAGCCCTGCACGAATTGGCAAAAGTAGGTTTTGATCCCGTTTTTGGGGCCCGACCGCTCAAGCGAGCTATTCAGCAACGGATTGAAAACCCGCTTTCTAAATTGTTGTTGGAGGGACGGTTTTTGCCCAGGCACTCGATCTCTGTATCAGTCGACCCCATTCAAGCACCCGGCCAATTCATGTTCAGTTCAGAGAACAATTCAACTTTGTCGTAAAAAGTTGGAAAAAAAGCACCTGCTTGCAGGTGCTTTTTCGTTTCACAAAGATAAATCTCAGTGCAAGTGCTTGCCAATCACACTGGCCAGTTCAAACATGGTGACTTGCGCTTTGCCAAAAACGGCTCTGAGCTTGTCATCTGCATTGATGTTGCGCTTGTTGGATTTATCTTGAAGATTGTGCTTCTTGATGTAGATCCACAGTTTACTGACCACCGCTGTGCGTGGCAGGGGGGAGCTACCCACAACAGCAGCAAGCTCAGGGCTGGGTGTCAACGGCTTCATGAAAGCAGCATTGGGTGTGCGTTTCTTGGCGGGCGCCTTTTTAGCTACCGTTTTTTTGGCTGCTTTTTTAGGAGCAGCTTTTTTGGCTGTCACTTTCTTCGCAGGTGCTTTTTTTGCAACAGGTTTTTTAGCTACAACTTTTTTAGCGGTAGTTTTTTTTGCTGCGGGTTTCTTGACTGCGGTTTTTTTAGCCGCTTTTTTTGCAGTTGCCATTTTCATTTTCCTTCTTAAAGTGATTGAAATGCCGCCAGTTTTTTGCTTTTGTCGGCAGTCCATATCCTAAGGGACAACCGCTGTTTTTTTGTTGTTTTTTGCTTTCCTGTGCTTTTCAAAAAAGGGTGTTTTCTTCCTTGTGTCGTATGGTCGGTTTGTGAAATCACCGTCCCAAAACGACATTTTGTATTGCAAAATAGAAATCTTTCTTCATCCATATTCCTCTTTTCGATTTTCTATTTTCTTTCAATGCCTGTGCATGAATCCGCTAAGTCATTGATATCATGTGAATTTATTTATTCTTATATAAGATACAAGATCGGCAATTACTCTTATATAAGACATAGAATAGCCCATGCAGCCTTAACGGTTGTCCTACTTTCTTAACCTCCTGGAGTCATGACATGTCTACATCACCCAATAGCCGCGCTCAGCAAATTGCCAACCTTGAACATGACTGGGCAAGCAACCCGCGCTGGAAGGGTGTGAAACGAGGTTATTCCGCAGCCGACGTGGTTCGTTTGCGGGGCAGCATGCCCATCGAGCACACCTTGGCCAAGCGTGGAGCCGAAAAATTATGGGAAAAGGTCAATGGCGGGGCTAAAAAAGGCTATGTCAATGCTTTTGGCGCGATCACTGCCGGTCAGGCCATGCAACAAGCCAAAGCAGGACTGGAGGCGGTCTACCTATCGGGCTGGCAAGTTGCCGCTGACGGTAATACGTCTGAGACCATGTACCCAGATCAGTCTTTGTACGCTTACGACTCCGTGCCAACGATGGTGCGCCGAATCAACAATACCTTCAAGCGGGCAGATGAAATCCAGTGGGGCCGTGGTGTTGAGCCAGATCACAAAGAGTTCATTGACTACTTTCTGCCGATCGTTGCTGATGCTGAAGCTGGCTTTGGCGGTGTGCTCAATGCGTTTGAGTTGATGAAAAACATGATCACCGCAGGTGCTGCAGGCGTTCACTTTGAAGATCAACTCGCCGCAGTCAAAAAATGTGGACACATGGGCGGCAAGGTCTTGGTGCCCACACAAGAAGCATGCGAAAAACTGATTGCTGCTCGATTTGCTGCTGATGTCATGGGTGTTTCCACCATCGTTTTAGCACGCACAGATGCTGAGGCGGCCAACTTGATCACCTCTGATCACGACGCCAACGACAAACCATTTTTGACTGGTGAGCGGACGCAAGAAGGTTTCTTCCGTGTGAAAAATGGACTTGAACAGTCCATCAGCCGAGGCATTGCTTATGCCCCCTACGCTGACTTGGTGTGGTGTGAAACCGGGGTGCCTGACATTGGTTTTGCCCGTGAGTTTGCACAAGCCGTCCATGCTGCCTGTCCAGGCAAATTGTTGTCATACAACTGTTCTCCTTCTTTCAACTGGAAGAAGAACCTCAATGACAAACAAATTACATCTTTCCAGGAAGATTTGTCTGCTTTGGGATACAAGTACCAGTTCATCACCCTGGCTGGCATCCATATCAACTGGTACAACACATTCCAGTTTGCCAATGCCTATGCAAACGGCGAAGGCATGAAACATTACGTCAACATGGTGCAAGAGCCTGAGTTTGCAGCACGTGACAA
>CAMCES010000004.1 GCA_945873925.1 Bordetella parapertussis | reverse complement strand
TGCACCATCGCGGCCAGCCCAGCCTCGGTATGCACCGAACGGTTAGGTACTTCCTGCGGTGGGCACAGCACCGGGCGGGCCGGACGGCCGGGTATCAGCAAGCCCTCGGTGCTGAAAACCGCTTGGGTGTCCAGCGTCAATCCGCCTGGGTGCATCTTCCACAGCGATTGCAGCGCCTGCACCTTCGAGGGCGGATCGCTGAGGCACAAGACCTCCAAAGCAGCTGAGCGCAGTTCCATCCCTACAATTGTAGAAAGCCCCTTTGAAAGCAAACCGCATGGCGATTTACCAACTCGACGGACACATCCCGCAGATCGATGACAGCACCTGGATCGCGGACAACGCTCAGGTGATGGGTGCGGTCAGTTTGGCGGCCAACACCAGTGTCTGGTTTGGCGCGGTGATCCGTGGCGACACCGAAACCATCTCGATCGGCGAGGGCAGCAACATCCAAGACCTGGCGGTGATCCATGCCGACAACCGCATGCCGGTCGTGGTCGGCAAACATGTCACCGTGGGCCACCAAGTCATGCTGCACGGCTGTACGATTGGCGACGAAAGCCTGATTGGCATTGGCGCGGTGGTGCTCAATGGCGTGCGCATCGGCAAAAACTGTTTGGTCGGCGCGGGCTCTTTGGTCACCGAGGGCAAATCATTTCCCGACGGCTCGATGATCATGGGCAGCCCTGCCAAGTTGGTGCGTGAACTCAGCCCCGAGCAAATCGAAGGCTTGCGCGCCAGTGCACGCCACTATATTGAGAACGCCAAACGCTACCGCGCGGGATTGAAAACCATCGCATGAGTTCCCTGCATCCGTTTTTATTTGAAGGCCTGCCGGTGCGCGGCCTGCTGGTTCGCCTCACCGACACCTGGCAAGACATCTTGCGCCGCCGCGCCAACAACCTCGAGACCGGTCCTTACCCCGAACCGGTCCGGCATTTGCTGGGTGAGATGACCGCTGCAGCGGTGTTGATGCAAGCCAACATCCAATTTGAAGGTGCGTTGGTGCTGCAACTGCATGGCGAAGGCCCGCTCAAGCTCGCCGTGGTCGAGGTGCAATCGGATTTGGCCTTGCGCGCCACCGCCAAAACCATTGGCGAGGTCACCCCCCAGATGCCCTTTGAAGACATGGCCAACCAAAACAACCTGGGCCGCTGCGCGATCACGCTCGACCCGGTGGGTCGTCGGCCAGGGCAGCAGCCTTACCAAGGCGTGGTGTCTTTGTACGACGATCAGCGCCAACCGCTCAAGCGTTTCAGCGATGTGCTGTCGCACTACATGCTCCAAAGCGAGCAGCTCGACACCGCCTTGGTGCTCGCTGCCAATGACCAGGTGGCCGCAGGCCTGCTGATCCAGCGCTTGCCCATGGGCGGCATTGGCAACCTGGGTGGCCGCAAAACCATGGCCGACGAGGACGCGATTGGCCGCAACGAGGACTACAACCGCATCGCCATCTTGGCCAACAGCCTGACCTCGGCCGAGCTTTTAGAGCTCTCCCCCGAAAAGGTCTTGCACCGTTTGTTTTGGCAAGAGCATGTGCGGCATTTCGCGCCTCAGCCCGGCGACGCTGCCCCACGGTTTGTCTGCAGTTGCAGCCGCGAGCGTGTGAGCCAGATGATCCGTGGCCTGGGCCAGGCCGAGGCCGAGAGCATTTTGCTCGAGCGTGAAAACATCGAGGTCGGTTGTGACTTTTGCGGCCAGCAATACCATTACGACGCGGTTGACGCGGCCCAGCTGTTTGCCCAGGCCGCACCGCCGCCGCCCACGCCCTCAGGTTTGCATTGAGCCTTTGAACAAGCGCCCAAACAGGCGCTGTTCGCAGGCTGCATCCCCACAGGCTTCACACACGCCGATCCAGCGCTGCGGTGCTTCTTGTCTGGCCCAGCCCTGGGCTTGCTCGGTTGGCAAGAGCGCGTAAACGGCTTGTTTCAAGGCTTCTGTGGCATCCCCTTGAACCACCTGATAGGGCACGCCAAGCGCGTGCAAAGCAGAACGCCAAAGGGCATGCTGTCCAGCGGTTGATTGCCACAACAGGTATTGACAGGGCAGAGGGTTGAGGCCGAGTGATTCTGGCGTGTCTGGGCAGACCAGTTGCGCCTTGTGCCCCAGGGATTGCAAGACGGGTTGCAAGGCATGCGCGAGTTGCTGGCGCGCAAGCAAGCTGCCGCCGGTCAACATAACCTGTATGTCAGGCATGGGCAAAGTTTATTTAGCTATTTGAACGAAGATTTCATTGGGCTTGACCATGCCGATTTCGACTCGGGCCCGCTCCTCGACCATCTCCAAACCGTCGCGCAGGTCACGGATCTCGGCGCGCAAGCGCTCCACGTCTTGCTCTGCGGCTGTATTGAGCTGCAACTGTGTCTGGTGCTGCTGGTGTAGACGCCACACGTCAGGAATGCTGCCCCGACCAAACCACAGCTGCAGCTGAAGCACCAGCAACATGCCTAGCAAGATGGTGGGAACGGGACGACGCATGGGTACAACTTGGTCGGTGGTTATTTACGCAGATTGTAAAAGGTTGAGCGGCCAGGGTAGCTGGTCATGTGGCCCAGGTCTTCTTCGATGCGCAACAACTGGTTGTACTTGGCCAAACGGTCAGAGCGGCTCAAGGAGCCGGTTTTGATTTGACCGGCATTGGTACCCACCGCGATGTCGGCGATGGTGGTGTCTTCGGTCTCACCCGAGCGGTGGCTGATGACCGCGGTGTAACTGGCGCGCTTGGCCATTTCGATGGCGGCAAAGGTTTCGGTCAGGGTGCCGATTTGGTTGATCTTGATCAGGATCGAGTTGGCCACGCCTTTGTCGATGCCTTCTTGCAAGATCTTGGTGTTGGTCACAAACAAATCGTCACCGACCAATTGCACTTTTTTGCCCAAGCGGTCGGTCAGTGTTTTCCAGCCGTCCCAGTCGCCCTCGGCCATGCCGTCTTCGATGCTGATGATCGGGTATTTGTCAGCCCAGGTCGCCAGCATGTCGGTCCACTGACCCGCGTCGAGCTTCAAGCCCTCGCCATCCAAGTGGTAGAGCCCGTCTTTGTAAAACTCGCTGGCCGCGCAGTCCAGGCCCAGCACGATTTGCTCGCCAGCGGTGAAACCGGCTTTGTCGATCGCATCCAAGATCATTTGGATGGCCGCTTCATGGCTGGGCACGTTGGGTGCAAAACCACCTTCGTCACCCACGGCAATGCTCATGCCCTTGTCGCTCATGATTTTCTTGAGGGCGTGGAAAACCTCAGCGCCATAGCGCACCGCTTCGCGAAAGGTGGGGGCACCGACCGGGATGATCATCAACTCTTGCAGGTCAAGGTTGTTGTTGGCATGCGCGCCGCCGTTGACCACGTTCATCAGGGGTACGGGCATTTGCATGCGACCCATGCCACCGAAATAACGGTAGAGCGGCAGACCTGATTCTTCGGCCGCCGCGCGGGCCACCGCCATGGACACCGCCAAAATGGCATTGGCACCCAAGCGGGCTTTGCTGTCGGTGCGGTCTAGCTCGATCAGGGTGTGGTCCAAGAAAGCTTGCTCGCTGGCGTCCAAACCAATCACCGCGCTGGTGATGTCTTGGTTGATGTGATCAACCGCTCTCATCACGCCTTTGCCCAAATAGCGGTTGGGGTCACCGTCACGCAACTCGATGGCCTCGCGTGAGCCGGTGGAGGCGCCAGAAGGCACAGCCGCACGGCCCATCACACCACTCTCGAGCAGCACGTCACATTCCACCGTGGGGTTGCCACGGCTGTCCAAAATTTCACGACCGACCAGGTCGACAATTGCGCTCATGTATTTGCTCTCTCGTTGGTGATTCGCTCAGGCCACAAGGCTTGGCTGGTTGATACAAAAAAATCAGGCGGAGAAACCGTTCTCCAACCAAGGTTTGGCTTTGACCACACGGTCCAGGGCTTGCAAGGTTTCCAGCAGGGCTTTCATGTGCTTTAAGGGCACGGCGTTGGGGCCATCTGACCAAGCGTCTTGGGGCTGGGGGTGCGTTTCCATGAACAAACCCGCCACACCCGCGGCCACGCCTGCTCGGGCCAGCACCGGCACCATGTCACGTGCGCCACCGCTGCTCGTGCCCTGGCCACCGGGCTTTTGCACCGAATGGGTCACATCGAACACCACCGGCGCGCCCGTGTGTCGCATCTCGGCCAAGCTGCTCATGTCGGCCACCAGATTGTTGTAGCCAAAACTGACACCACGCTCACAGGCCAAAAAATTGTCCTCGGGCAAGCCAGCCTCGCGGGCTGCCGCGCGCGCCTTGTCGATCACGTTTTTCATGTCCCAGGGCGCCAAAAACTGCCCTTTTTTGATGTTCACCGGTTTGCCCGAGCGGGCCACGGCATGGATGAAATCGGTCTGGCGGCACAAAAACGCCGGGGTTTGCAACACATCGACCACGCTGGCCACTGTGCTCACCTGGGATGGGTCATGCACATCGGTCAACACGGGCAGCTTGAGCTGTCGACGCACCTCGCCAAGGGCCTTCAAGCCCGCGTCTATGCCGACACCGCGCTGGGTGCTGCCAGACGAGCGGTTGGCTTTGTCAAACGAGCCTTTGTAAATCAGGGGGATGTCCAAGCCTCGGCAAATCTCTTGCAGCTGGCCAGCCACATCCAAAGACATCTGCAGGCCTTCGATCGAGCAGGTGCCCGCGATCAGAAAGAAAGGTTGGTCGAGCCCGACATCAAAGCCGCAAAGTTTCACGCCACAACCTTGAGTTTTTTGCGCTCAACTTGGTAGATCAGCGCGGCGTGGACATAGGCGTTAAAGAGGGGATGGCCGTCCCATGGAGTGGACTTGAACTCGGGGTGGAACTGCACGCCCATGTACCAAGGGTGAACGGTTTGGGGCAGCTCGACGATTTCGGTCAGTTGCTCTTGCTGGGTCAGGGCGGAGATGACCAAACCAGCTTTGCGCAAGCTGTCGAGGTAGTTGACATTGGCCTCGTAGCGGTGGCGGTGCCGCTCGGTGACCCGGTCGCCGTAAATCTGATGCGCCAGTGTGCCCTTGGACACATCGGAGGTCTGCGCGCCCAAACGCATGGTGCCGCCCAGGTCAGAGTTGGCATGGCGTTGTTTGGTGCTGCCGTCAGCGTCTTTCCACTCGGTGATCAGAGCAATGACCGGGTGGGGGCTGTCGGCCTCAAACTCGGTGCTGTTGGCACCTTTCAAACCAGCCACATGGCGGGCGTATTCGATGGTGGCGATTTGCATGCCTAAGCAAATGCCCAGGTAAGGCACTTTGTGCTCGCGGGCATAGCGGGCCGCGCAAACCTTGCCCTCGATGCCGCGTTTGCCAAAACCGCCTGGCACCAAGATCGCGTCAAAGCGCGACAGCTGCTGCGTGTTGTCGGGCGTCAAGGTTTCCGAGTCGATGTACTCGATCTGCACCCGCGCATGGTTTTGGATACCTGCATGGCGCAGTGCCTCGTTGAGCGATTTGTAGCTGTCGGACAGGTCAACGTACTTGCCCACCATGGCGATGGTGAGTTCGCTTTTTGGATGGGCCAAAGCGTCCACCAGATCATCCCAGCGTTTCAAGCTGGCAGGCGGTGTGTTGAGCTTGAGCTTTTCGCAAATCAGCGCGTCCAGGCCTTGCTCGTGCAGCATGCGCGGCACCTTGTAAATCGTGTCTACGTCCCACATCGAGATCACGCCCCACTCGGGCACGTTGGAGAACAGGGAAATTTTGGCGCGTTCTTCCTGCGGGATCGGGCGGTCTGCGCGGCACAGCATAGCGTCGGCTTGGATACCGATTTCGCGCAATTTTTGCGCGGTGTGCTGGGTGGGTTTGGTTTTGAGTTCACCGGCTGCCGCGATCCAGGGCACATAGCTCAGGTGCAAGAAAGCGGTGTTGTGTGGCCCCATGCGCAGGTTCATTTGGCGAGCGGCTTCCAAAAACGGCAGGGACTCGATGTCACCCACGGTGCCGCCAACTTCAACGATGGCGACATCCACCGCATCAGGCGTGTCAAAGCCCGCGCCGCGTTTGACGAAGTCTTGGATCTCGTTGGTGATGTGCGGAATCACCTGGACCGTGGTGCCCAGGTAGTCGCCCCGGCGTTCTTTTTCCAGCACGCTTTTGTAGATCTGGCCGGTGGTGAAATTGTTCGAGCGGCGCATGCGGGTGTTGATAAAGCGCTCGTAGTGACCGAGGTCCAGGTCGGTTTCCGCGCCGTCCTCGGTGACAAACACCTCACCATGCTCGAATGGGGACATGGTGCCGGGGTCTACGTTGATATAGGGGTCGAGCTTGATCAGGGTGACTTTGAGGCCCCGCGATTCAAGAATCGCTGCAAGGGAGGCGGCGGCGATTCCCTTGCCCAGGGAGGACACCACACCGCCTGTGACGAAGACAAATTTGGTCATGTCGTGATGGGAGGGGCCGTCTCCCAAATGGTGATCATGCCAAATTATAGGCTCTGCTACATTGCGCCCAATGACTGACTTGTCCAACAAACATCTGGTGCTGGGTTTGAGCGGAGGCGTGGCTTGCTACAAAGCCGCCGAATTCTGCCGCGCGCTGGTCAAGCAAGGGGCCACAGTTCAGGTGGTGATGACCGAGGCAGCGGCCCAGTTCATCACCCCAGTGACCATGCAAGCTTTGTCCAACCGCACCGTGTATGTTTCGCAGTGGGATGCCCGCGAACCCAACAACATGGCGCATATCAACCTCAGCCGCGAAGCCGATGCCATCATCGTGGCACCCGCCAGCGCTGACTTCATGGCCAAGCTGTTGCACGGGCGGGCTGACGACCTGCTCAGCCTGACCTGCCTGGCCCGGCCTTTGGACACCGTGCCGCTGGTGCTGGCGCCGGCGATGAACCGCGAGATGTGGGCCCACCCGGCCACCCAACGCAACATGGCTCAGCTGCGCGCCGACGGTGCCCATGTACTGGGGGTCGGCCAGGGCGAGCAGGCCTGTGGCGAAACCGGCGATGGGCGCATGCTCGAGCCCGAGGAATTGCTACAAGAGGTTGTGGCCTTGTTTCAGCCCAAGGTGCTGCAAGGCAAACAGGTGTTGATCAGCGCCGGCCCGACCTTTGAGGCGCTTGACCCGGTGCGTGGCATCACCAATTTGTCCAGCGGCAAGATGGGTTTTGCGCTGGCGAGAGCGGCGCACGAAGCGGGCGCCCAGGTGAGGCTGGTGGCCGGGCCGGTGGCCTTGCCCACACCCCATGGCGTGCAGCGTACTGATGTGCGCTCTGCCCTGGACATGCATTCGGCTGTGTTGGCGCTGGTCAACCAGTCGGACGTGTTCATCGCCACCGCTGCGGTGGCCGACTGGCGGGCGGCCCAGGTCAGCACCGTCAAAATCAAAAAAGACGGCAGTGGCCAGATGCCCACCATCGCCTGGCAAGAAAACCCAGACATCTTGGCCGAGGTGGCGGCCAGCCCCCGTGCCCAAAGCGGTGCCTTGTTTTGTGTGGGTTTTGCCGCTGAGAGCCATGACCTGCAGGCCCAGGCTCAGGCCAAGCGCATCCGCAAGGGCGTGCCGTTGATGCTGGGCAACATCGGCCCGGCTACCTTTGGTGCGGATGACAACGCCTTGTTGCTGATCGACGCCCTGGGCAGCACCGAGTGGCCGCGTGCCTCGAAAATCGCCTTGGCCAGACAACTTGTGGCCGAGATTGCGCGCCGCCTCACCTGACCCCTAGGACCCGAAATGAAGTTGGATGTGAAAGTCTTAGACCCGCGTTTGGCCGATCAACTGCCCAGCTACGCCACGCCTGGCTCGGCTGGCCTGGACTTGCGTGCCTGTTTGGAGGTCCCGCTGACCCTGCAGCCCAATGCCTGGCAACTCGTGCCAACCGGCATGGCGATCCATTTGAAAGACCCGGCTTATGCCGCGCTGATCCTGCCGCGCTCAGGCTTGGGCCACAAACACGGCATCGTGCTGGGCAATTTGGTGGGCTTGATCGACAGTGACTACCAAGGACAGTTGATGGTGAGCGCTTGGAACCGCAGCGATGTGGCTTTCACGATCGAACCGATGGAGCGCATTGCCCAACTGGTCATCCTGCCGGTGGTGCAAGCGCAGTTCAACCTGGTCCATGAATTTGCCGTCGCCAGTGAACGCGGTGAGGGTGGTTACGGCTCGACAGGGAAAAAATAAAGCGCCGCTGCTTGCCATTGGCATGCGCTTGAGCAAGCCGCGCCGCTGATGCCAGGCCGGTCAATGCAGCGTGTCTGTCCCCGGCGCAGGCGGCAGGGTGAAAAAGCCTGAACCACAGCTGCCATGGGCTTTTTCTTGGCTGGTGGCGTGGCGTACACCCGTGACCTTGAGCGAAATGCGCAACGCCATGCCCGACAGCGGGTGGTTGCCATCGATCACCACATGCTCGGGGTAGATGTCAGTGATGGTGTAGATCAGGTCCTTGGGGATTTCAAGGCTGCAGTCTTTGGGCAGTGCATGGCCTTCGATGGTCATGCCTTCCTCGATCTCGCTGGGGAACAGGCTCCGCGGCTCTAGGAAGATGAGTTCTTCATCAAAATCGCCAAACGCATCAACGGGTTCGAGGTGCAGGTCGAGTTGGTCGCCCACTTGGTGGTCTAACAACGCATGCTGGATTTTCTCAAGCAGGTCGTGACCGCCCAAATAAAACTCTACCGGGTCGTCCAACTCGTCTAGGAGTTCGCCTTGAGTGTCTTTCAGGACCCAGGTGAGTGCCACTACGCAGTCAGGTGTGATGTTCATGGGGCAGAATTGTCGCAGTTTGGAGAAACGCATGGAAAACCATCGCTTGCCCAGCGTCTTGGGTACTGTGTCGCCTGAGGTGTTCATGCGCACCTACTGGCAGAAAAAACCTTTGCTGATTCGCCAAGCGGTTCCCCATCTACAGCCTTTGCTCAGCCGCCAAGCCTTGTTCGCGCTGGCTGGCCAAGAAGGGGTTGAATCGCGCCTGATCACTGGCGACATTCGCGGCAAGCACTGGACCTTAGCCCATGGGCCGTTCAAGCCACGCGCTTTGCCCGCGCGCAAGCAGCCCCACTGGACCTTGTTGGTGCAAGGTGTGGATTTGCTCGACGAGGCCGTGGCGCGGTTGCGTGACCGTTTCCGGTTTGTGCCCGATGCCCGTTTGGACGATGTGATGATCAGCTATGCCAGCGATGGCGGAGGTGTCGGGCCGCACTTTGACAGCTACGACGTGTTTTTATTGCAAACCCAAGGACAACGCCGCTGGCGCATCAGCCCGCAAACCGATTTGCGCTTGCGAGACGACATGCCCCTGAAAATACTCAAATCGTTCAAGCCCACCCAGGCTTGGGTCCTTGACCCGGGCGACATGCTTTATTTGCCGCCGCATTACGCCCATGAAGGCGTGGCTGTGGGGGAATGCATGACCTGCTCGATTGGCTTCAAGGCCGAGTCCCCCGAGGGCTTGGTTGCAGAGTTGTTGCCGCGTTTGGCCGACATGGGCCCCGAACAGCATGCCCCTTTGTACCAAGACCCCTTCCAAAAAACAACACAGCACCCGGCACAGATACCGCCAGCCTTGCAGGCGTTTGCCCGCCAAGCGGTGCAAGCAGCTATTAAGCGGTCCACTGCCCTGCATTGCGCGCTGGGTGAGTTCCTCACAGAGCCGAAGTCACAGGTCTGGTTTGATGCACAGCCCGCGCCTCAGACCTTGAAGGCGGTGCAACTCGACCGCAAAAGCAAGATGCTCTATGACGATGAACATGTCTACCTCAATGGCGAGAGCTGGCGTTGCGCTGGCGCGGATGCAGACTGTTTGCGCCTACTGGCCAACCAAAGGGAACTGGCGGGGGCACAAATTGCCAAGGCCTCCAAAGAGGTCAAAGCTCTGTTGAAGGACTGGCTGGCAGCAGGCTGGGTCCAACCCAAATAATCGATTTGGTTTACTGTTTATCGGTCAGGGTAATTGCCCCTATAATTGAAGGTTGAGTTGATAGCAATTGACTCTGACTGCTTATTTGCAATGGATTGTTTGCATCAAGCATTGTGGCAACCCCCGAAACTGTTTCGTTTTTTTTAAAGGAAATTTCTCATGAAAAAATCACTCCTCTTGGTTACATTGTTGGCCGCTGCTTTGGTCGCTTGTGACAAAAAAGACGCCCCAGCACCTGCTGCTGAAGCGCCTGCTGCTGCACCTGCACCTGCTGCCGAAGCGCCTGCTGCTGCGCCTGCCGCTCCTGCTGCTGAAGCGCCTGCTGCTGCTCCTGCTGGCGAAAAGAAGTAATTTTTTCTGCTGTCAAAAAATGCCACCTTCGGGTGGCTTTTTTTTGGCCTGATCAGTGCACCTGATACCAGCCGGTGCCGGTGAGGGGGTCAGCCACCTCGATGTCATGCGTCTGGCACCCAGCAGCCAGAGCCAACTCGCCTTGCGCCAAATCTGGACGGTTATTGCGCTCGCTCAGGTGCGCGGCCACGATCAGGTTGAGCCTGGGATGAAGCAGGGCGCGGGCCAGGTCAGCCGATTCGAGGTTGGACAAATGGCCTTGCGGTCCGGCAATGCGTTTTTTGAGGAAGTCTGGGTAGCTCGAACTGGCCAACATCTCAGGGTCGTGGTTGCACTCGAGCAGCAAAGCGTTGCAGAGTTGCAGTGCCTGCACGACGTGGGCGCTACCGTGGCCTAAATCGGTCAACACCCCAAAATGCACATCTCCGTCGGTGCAGCGCAACTGTAGCGGTTCACGTGCATCGTGCGGTACCGTGAACGGGCTCAACTGCAGGGCGCCAATCGAAATCGCTTGCCCATCGCGGGCGAGTTGGCATTGCCCATGGCGCAAGCCCCACTGGGCGACATCGCATGCCAAAGCCGTGCCTTGACTCATCCATACCCGTGCACCGGTGCGCAGGGCAAAGGCGCGGGCGTGACCGACATGGTCGGCATGCTCGTGGGTGATGAAAACCGCATGGATGTCTTCGATGCCCAGGTCAGTGGAGGCCAGGCGCTTGCCCAACTCCCGCAGGCTCAGCCCGCAGTCGATCAACAGGCGAGAGACTTGCTTGCCACAGTGGGCTTCGACCAAGGTGGCGTTGCCCGCGCTGCCGCTGCCCAGGTTTTTGAACCGCAGCACAGTGCTTTATTGCAGTTCGGTCACAAGCAACTGGGCAATCTTTTTGGCGTTTGGCGAATCATCCGCCTGACCAGCGGAATTGAGGATTTGGATGGTTGAACTGGTGTTGTTCGCGCTCTCAATCTTTAAGCGGTATTGTTGCGGCCCCAGCGCAGCTTCTTTGGAGCTGCCAAACAACTTCCTAAAAAAGCCTTCTTCCTCGCCGTTACCCATATCTACAAAGCGGACATAGTAGATGCCTTGCTTGCGGTCGCGGTCTTCGACCGTGAAGCCATTGCGGTCCAGCGCCACACCCACACGGCGCCAAGTGATGTCAAAACCCTGATTGAAAGTGACAGTGGGTTTTCCGGCGACTTCAATGAGCTTGCTGGCACTGTTGACTGAGGCTTGATCCAAGGCGTTGACCGCGTTCGGGTTGGTCGGGCCGAGTTTGACCATGATGCGGCGCAAAAACTCTTTTTCCAACTCAGGGTCGTTCGGGCGCGGCTGCCATTTGGTGCTGCGTGACAAGGCGTCGGCATAGACCTCGATCATGCCTCGGTGGCTGACAAACAGTTCGGTGTGGTTGTTGCTGGTGCGCTCCAAGCGGATGCGGAATTTGTCGCGCTCGCCGGTCGAGTAGAGGCTGTCGAGCACCTTACCCAGGTTGCGGCGGATGAAGTCTTGCGGGAGCTTGGCGCGGTTTTCAGCCCAGTCTGTTTCCATCAACCCGAGTTTTTGTTCTTCGCGAACAAACACAAAGCCCGACTCTTTCCAAAAGTCGCGCACCAAAGGCCAGATATCCTCGGGTGGTCGGGCGATCTCCAGCCACATTTGGGTACCAGCGCGCTTGACCTGGATGTCGGCCAGCTTGAGGGGGCTGGTGTTGTCAGCGGTGCTGACCGATTTGTCCGTGTTTTGCTGGTTGGCGCTGAAAGAGCCATTGGGGAGTTCATAGCGCTTGTTGGGGTTGACCTTGGTCAGGTCTGGCGGGACTTCCAAACCGGTTTTGACGGGTTCATCGGTTTGGGATTTGTAGTTGACTTTGTCGGTGTCCATCACGGTACCGCAAGCAGCCAAGGTGGCGCAAACCAACCACACACCGGCGAATCGCGCGGTAACCAACATTGATTGAGGCATCTTCTTGAATCCTTCAGGCATTGTTCAGATCAAACCATTCTTGCGAAGGGCGGCTTCCAGCAGCGGTTCGAGCTGGCTGGACAAGGGAGTCATGGGCAAGCGCAAGGTGCCACCGCATTTGCCCATGCGGGCGACTGCCCATTTCACGGGAATCGGATTGGCTTCGATGAACATGTGTTTATGCAGGTTGAGCAGCTGGCGCTGGATGGCCATGGCTTCTTGGGCTTTGCCGGCCATGGCGGCCCTGCACAGTTGGTGCATCAGCTTGGGGGCGACATTGGCGGTCACGCTGACATTGCCTTGGCCACCGCACAGCATCAAGGCGACGGCTGTGCCATCGTCTCCGGAATACACACCAAAGCCCTGGGGCGCTTCATGGATCAGCCACTGGGCCCGCTCGATGTTGCCGGTGGCTTCTTTGATGCCGATGATGCCGTCGATCTGGGCCAAGCGCATGACCGTGTCGTGCTGCATATCGGCGACGGTGCGACCGGGCACGTTGTAGAGCACCATGGGCAATTCAACCGCCTCGGCGATCGCTTTGAAATGCAGGTACTGGCCTTCTTGGGTCGGCTTGTTGTAATAGGGCACGACCTGCAACTGGCAGTCAGCACCCACGCCCTTGGCGAATCTGGACAATTCGATCGCCTCAGCCGTGGAATTCGCGCCGCAACCGGCCATGATCGGCACGCGCCCCTTTGCCTGTTCAACCGCCACGCGGATGATTTGGCAGTGTTCCTCCACCGACACCGTGGGTGACTCGCCAGTGGTGCCCACCACGCCAATGCAGTCCGTGCCTTCAGCAATGTGCCAATCAATCAAACTGCGCAGGTGGGGGTAGTCGATGCTGCCGTCTGCCGACATCGGTGTGACCAGGGCCACGATGCTTCCAGTGATGGGTGTCATTGAATAGGGTCAGTCAAAAGGTCGACAAAGAAAGGGATTCTAGCTTTAGAGCTTGACCGAGCCTGAGGTTCAAACCCATAAGAGGTAGGGGACAGGCAACTGTGTATCCGTCCTCGCATGGACTGCAACGATGCGTTGCACAAACCGATCGGGCTCGCGCAAACAACCATCCTCAAAGGCCACCACCCGCAGGCCTTGGCAAACCGCCAGCAACTCGCCCGGGCGCAGTAAAAACAGTGGGTTGGAAGGTTTGCCCACGGTCTCGTTGCCCACCGCGAAGGTTTCGTAAATCAGCACCCCACCTGGCTTGAGGCTGG
Source organism: Bordetella parapertussis (assembly GCA_945873925.1). Lineage (GTDB taxonomy): Bacteria > Pseudomonadota > Gammaproteobacteria > Burkholderiales > Burkholderiaceae_C > Limnohabitans. Next base: position 68,535 of record CAMCES010000004.1, on the reverse strand, counting down.
CCAGTATGTTTGGCCACAGTTCACGCCACAGGTAGTTGGTGACCACCACTGCGTCAAATTGCGTGTCCAGCGGCCAGTCCTGGTTTTCCAGATCGGCGTTCAACACCTCGCCAAAGCCTTGGGCGGTTTGCAAGGCCTCCGGGTCACGGTCCACGCCCAGGCATTGCAAGCCTTGGGACTGCAACCAGCGCATGTGCCGACCATGGCCACAAGCCAAGTCGAGGACCCGACCATCGCGGGGAATCAGGGGGGTCCAGCGCTGCACCCAAGCCGAGGGTGCACCTGCGCCATGGGGCGAGGTGTTCAAGGCGCTTTGGGTTGGAATTCTTTTTTCACCGCGGCCATGGCAAGTTTTTCGACCACACCGGGCAAAATCAGTTTGATGAAACGGGCAAACTTGCCTTGGGCCGTCATCACCACTTCGCGGCGACGGCGGACCATGGCGTAAATGATTTGCCGGGCGCATTCTCGGGTGCTCATGGCTTTGTCCTCGACCAGGCCGCTGGCACCGGCGTACTCGCCTTGGGCGTTGAGGCCATGGAAACGGATATTGGTGCGCACCACGCCAGGGTAGGCGATGGTCACGCTCACCCCCGCATCTTTCACCTCAGCGCGCAGTGCTTCAAAGAAACCGGCCATGGCGAATTTGCTGGCGCTGTAGGCCGTGCGCCCTGGAACACCAACGATGCCAGCCAACGAAGACACCGCCACGATGCGGCCATGGCTGGCCTTGAGGTAGGGCAGGGCCGCATGGGTGCAGTAGACGCTGCCCCAGAGGTTGACCCGCATCAGGTCTTCATACCAATAAAGCTTGTCAGCCGGCACATCTTCCAAAAGTGCATGGGCAGAGATGCCTGCGTTGTTGATCAAAATATCCAGGATGCCCAATTGACGCACGGTGGTCTCGACCAGGTACTGGCATTGCTGCTGGTCAGTCACATCGGTGGGCATGATCAGGGTGCGTGCACCCAAGGCATTGCATTCGGCGGCCACGGCTTGCAGGTTCGAGGCGTTGCGTGCGGCCAGCACCAGCATGGCTTGCAGTCCGTGGCGACGGGCCAATTGGCGGGCAAGTTCTGCGCCGATACCGTCGGACGCGCCGGTGATGATGATGTTGGGCATCTTAAAAACAACTCCAGACTTGCTGGGCCAGGTTGAAGACGAATTCAGGCTGTAAATACATGGCAAACACCCCGGCCAGTGAGAATGCGCCCAGGGCATAGGTAAGCACAAGCAGCAGTTTTCTCATGCGGGCACCATGCGGCGCTCGATCGCCCGTTCATTGATCGGCAGGTTGATCAGCACGGCAAAGAAGCTCAAGCCGATGGTCAGGTACCAGACCAGGTCATAGCTGCCGGTGCGGTCATATACCCAGCCGCCTGTCCATACCCCCAAAAAGCTGCCGAACTGGTGGCTCAAAAACACAAAACCGCTGAGCATGGATAAATGTGCCACACCAAAAATTTGAGCCACCAAGGCGCTGGTGACTGGCACGGTCGACAGCCAAAGCAAGCCGATCAGCGCGGCGAAGATGTAGACCGACAGGGGCGAGATGGGGGCGCTGATGAAACCAATGACAATGATGCCGCGGGCCAAATAAATACCAGAGAGGATTTTCTGCTTGGGCCAAATTTGCCCCAGGCTGCCAGCGGCATAGGTGCCAAAAATATTGAACAAACCGATCAGCGCCAAGGCGGTGCTGGCCACATGCGGCTCCAGACCTTGGTCTCTCAAATAACTGGGCATGTGCACCCCGATGAAAACCACCTGGAAGCCGCACACAAAATAACCCGCCATCAGCAACTGAAAGCTGCGGTAGCCAAAAGCCTCGCGCAGGGCCTGCCAAATGCTTTGGTCGCGCTTGGGTGGCGCGCCCGCGGCAAAGCCGGGCTCGCGCAAGCCCATGGCCAAGGGGAAAACCAGGATCAACAGGCTGGCCAATAAAACCAGCGCCTGTTGCCAGCCGATGTGGCTGATTAAAGAAGAGGCAGCGGGCACCATCACAAACTGGCCAAACGAGCCAGCGGATGACACCACGCCCATGGCCCATGAGCGTTTTTCAGCCGGGATGTTGCGACCAATCACCCCAAACACGACGGCAAAGGTGGTGCCGGCCTGGGCTGCACCGACCAACAAACCAGCGGTCAGCATCAAGCCCCAGGTGCTGCTGGCGTGCGCCATGCCCCACAAGCCCAGGACATACAACAGGCCGCCCAGCAAAATCACCCGAAACGCGCCGAAACGGTCAGCCAGCATGCCCGAAAAAATGCCAAACACGCCCCAGCTGATGTTTTGAATGCCGATCGCCAGGGCAAAGTCTTCCCGGCCCCAGCCCATGTCTTGGGTCATGGGCTGCATCCACAGGCCAAAACCGTGGCGGATGCCCATGGCCATCGACACGATCAAGGCGCCGCACACCAGTACCTGCCAAAGGGGGAGCGGTTTGTGGGGGTTTTGCATGACCTAACTGTAACGATTTTGGGTTTGAATGCGCTTGCAGGTTCTGGCGGGCTGTGGATTCATCCAGTGGCTGTCATCCGGTCTGTCTACAATCGCGCCCCATGGCAAGCAAACAAACCGAATATTCCGAAGGGTCGATCCGCGTTTTGAAAGGCTTGGAGCCGGTCAAGCAGCGCCCGGGCATGTACACCCGGACCGACAACCCCTTGCACATCATCCAAGAGGTGATCGACAACGCCGCTGACGAAGCCCTGGCTGGGTTTGGCAAAAAGATCAGCGTCACCCTGTTCGCCGATGGCTCGATCGGCATCGAGGACGATGGGCGCGGCATCCCCTTTGGCATGCACCCAGAGGAAAAAGCCCCGGTGATCGAGCTGGTCTTCACTCGGCTGCACGCGGGCGGCAAATTCGACAAAGGCAAGGGCGGCGCCTACAGCTTCTCTGGCGGCTTGCACGGCGTGGGCGTGAGCGTCACCAACGCCTTGGCCAAGCGCATGGAAGTCACCGCTTACCGCGATGGGCAAGTGGCCTACCTGGTTTTCGAGGCTGGTGATGTCACTGACAAACTCAAGATCCGCAAAGCCGACAGCGGCGACCGCAAACAAGGCACGGTGGTGCGGGTCTGGCCCGACGCCAAGTATTTCGAGTCGCCTAACCTGCCCTTGGGCGAGCTGACCCATTTGCTGCGCAGCAAAGCCGTGTTGATGCCCGGCGTGAGCGTCACGCTGGTGCAAGAAAAGGCCAAAGACAGCCAAACCTGGCTCTACAAAGGCGGCCTGCGCGACTATCTGATGCAAACCCTCAGCCACGATCCGTTCATTCCCTTGTTCGAGGGCGAGGGTTTTGCCGATGGTGGCCACGAGAGTTTTGCCGAGGGCGAGGGCGCGCAGTGGTGCCTGGCCTTCACCGAGGACGGCGCCCCGGTGCGCGAAAGCTATGTCAATTTGATCCCCACCAGCGCGGGCGGCACGCATGAGAGCGGCTTGCGCGACGGTTTGTTCAATGCGGTGAAAAGCTTCATCGACCTGCACGCCTTGCTGCCCAAGGGCGTCAAGCTGTTGCCCGAGGACGTGTTTGCCCGCGCCAGTTTTGTGCTGAGCGCCAAGGTGCTTGACCCGCAGTTCCAGGGGCAAATCAAAGAGCGGCTCAATTCACGCGACGCCGTGCGTTTGGTCTCGAGCTTTGTCAAGCCAGCACTGGATTTGTGGCTGAACGGGCATGTGGACTATGGCAAAAAGCTCGCCGAGTTGGTCATCCGTGCGGCGCAATTGCGCCAAAAGGCTGGTCAAAAAGTGGAAAAGCGCAAAGGCTCGGGCGTGGCGGTCTTGCCCGGCAAGTTGACCGATTGCGAAAGCCGCGACCTGGCCTACAACGAATTGTTTTTGGTCGAGGGCGACAGCGCCGGCGGCAGCGCCAAGATGGGCCGTGACAAAGAAAGCCAAGCCGTGTTGCCTTTGCGTGGCAAGGTGCTCAACACCTGGGAGGTCGAGCGCGACCGTTTGTTTGCCAACAACGAGGTGCATGACATCGCGGTGGCGATCGGCGTGGACCCGCACGGCCCGAACGACACGCCTGATTTGTCTGGCTTGCGCTATGGCAAGGTATGCATCTTGAGCGACGCGGACGTGGACGGCTCGCATATCCAGGTGCTTTTGCTGACCCTGTTTTTCCGCCACTTCCCCAAGCTGATCGAGTCGGGCAATGTGTATGTGGCTCGGCCCCCTTTGTTCCGGGTGGACGTGCCTGCGCGCGGCAAAAAACCGGCGGCCAAGATGTATGCGCTGGACGAGGGCGAGTTGACCGCGATTTTGGACAAATGCGCCAAAGACGGCGTGCCCAAAGACAAGTGCAGCATCTCTCGCTTCAAGGGTTTGGGCGAGATGAACGCCGAGCAACTCTGGGACACCACCTTGAACCCCGATACCCGCCGCCTGCTGCCGGTGCAGTTGGGCGTGCTCGACTTTGCACAAACCGAGGGCCTGATCACCCAATTGATGGGCAAGGGCGAGGCCGCAGCGCGGCGTGAACTGATGGAGTTGCACGGCGACGCCATCGAGATTGATGTCTGACCATGAGTGATACACCTGTTGTGGATTTGAACGCCTCGTCCGAGTCGGACGATGGCATCGCCTTGGGGCACTACGCCCAACGCGCTTACCTGGAATACGCCTTGAGCGTGGTCAAGGGCCGCGCCTTGCCCGATGTGTGCGATGGCCAAAAACCGGTGCAGCGGCGTATCTTGTATGCCATGTCCCGCATGGGCCTGGGCTTTGGTGGGACGAATGGCGCAGTCGGTGCCAGGCCTGTCAAAAGCGCCCGCGTGGTCGGCGATGTGCTGGGCCGCTACCACCCGCACGGCGACAGCGCAGCCTACGACGCTTTGGTTCGCATGGCGCAAGACTTCTCGCAGCGCTACCCCTTGATTGATGGCCAAGGCAATTTCGGCTCACGCGACGGCGATGGCGCGGCGGCCATGCGCTACACCGAAGCCCGCTTGGCCCGTATCACCAATTTGCTGCTCGACGAGATCGACGAAGGCACGGTGGACTTCCAGCCCAACTACGACGGCTCGACCGAAGAGCCGCGCCAGTTACCAGCGCGTTTGCCGTTTGCCTTACTCAATGGCGCCAGTGGCATCGCGGTGGGCATGGCCACCGAAATCCCCAGCCACAACCTGCGCGAAGTGGCCGACGCCTGCGTGGCGTTGATCAAAAACCCCAAGCTCAGCAACGAAGAACTGTTTGCGCTGATTCCTGGCCCGGACTACCCTGGCGGCGGCCAAATCATCAGCAGCGCCTCGGACATTGCCGACGCCTACGCCTCAGGCCGTGGCTCGCTGAAAGTGCGGGCACGCTGGGTGATTGAAGACCTGGCACGTTCGCAGTGGCAGTTGGTGGTGACCGAACTCCCGCCCGGCGTCAGCAGCCAAAAAGTGCTCGAAGAAATCGAAGAGCTCACCAACCCCAAGGTCAAGACCGGCAAAAAAGCGCTCAGCCCTGAGCAAACCCTGCTCAAAGCCACCATCTTGGCCGTACTCGATGGCGTGCGCGACGAGTCAAGCAAAGACGCACCAGTGCGCCTGGTGTTCGAGCCGAAAACCCGCACCATCGAACAGCAAGAACTCATCACCAGCTTGTTGGCGCACACCAGTTTGGAGACCAGCTCGTCGATCAACCTGACCATGGTGGGTTTGGACGGCAAGCCCGTCCCCAAAACGCTGCGTCAAATGTTCGAGGAATGGATCGCGTTTCGCCAAACCACGGTGCAGCGTCGCTCCCAGCACCGCTTGGACAAGGTGCTGGCACGTATCCACATCTTGGAAGGCCGCCAGTTGGTGTTGCTCAACATCGATGAGGTGATCCGAATCATCCGCCACAGCGACGAACCCAAGCCCGCACTCATCGAACGTTTTAAGCTGTCGGATCGCCAAGCCGACGATATTTTGGACATCCGCTTGCGCCAATTGGCGCGTTTGGAAGCCATCAAGATCGAGCAAGAGCTCAAAGAATTGCGCGAAGAGCAGGGCCGCTTGGAAGACATCTTGGGCAGCACCACGTCTTTGCGCCGTTTGATGGTCAAGGAGATCGAGGCTGATGCCAAGACCTTTGCCGACGAGCGCCGCACCCTGATCCAGGCCGAGAAAAAAGCCGTGGCTGAAGTCAAGGTGATTGACGAACCGGTCACGGTGGTGGTGTCTGACAAAGGCTGGGTAAGGGCCCGCCAAGGCCATGGCCACGACCCCAGCAGTTTTGCTTTCAAGGCGGGCGACGAACTCTACGACACCTTCGAATGCCGCACGGTCGACCAACTGATTGCCTTTGGCGCCAACGGCCGGGTGTACTCGGTGCCGGTGGCGTCCCTGCCAGGTGCGCGGGGAGACGGTCAGCCGGTCACCACCTTGGTCGATGTCGAATCCGGCACCCAGTTGGTGCATTACTTTGCGGGCCCCGCCACGCTCACCTTGTTGCTCAGCGGTTCGGGCGGCTATGGCTTCATTTGTTGCATCGATAACCTGATTTCCCGCAACAAAGGCGGCAAGGCCTTCATCAGCTTGGGCGAGGGCGAAGCCCTGTGCGTGCCGTCTCTGGTGGGCGGTGGCAATGGCGCCGAGCCCTTGCCGATCGCCACCCACGTGGCCTGTGCTTCGACGGGTGGGCGTATCCTCACCTTTGACATCACCGAGCTCAAGGCCATGGAAAAAGGCGGGCGCGGCTTGATGCTGATGGACCTCGAAGCCAAGGACACTTTGGCCGGTGCGGCCGCCTACACCCGCAGCATTTCCATTTTGGGTGTGGGTCGTGGGGGCAAAGACCGCGAAGAAACACTCGAGATCCGAAGCCTGAACAATGCGAAAACTGCGCGTGCCCGCAAGGGCAAGTTGGCCGACCTGGGTTTCAAGCCCACGCATGTGTTGCGGGTCGAATGAATTCCATTTACTGAAGGCAGGTTTTATGCGAAGAAGTCTCAAACGGTGCGTTGCCCAGCCCGGGTTGGTTCTGGCGATGGGTCTTTGCAGTGTGGTGGTTTGGGCGCAGGACAAGGCCGACCCCGCCAAAGCCGCTGGCCCCCGACCCGCCATGACAGTGACCGTGACACAGGCACAAACCCAAAACCTCTCCCAACGCCTGAGCGCCAACGGCACCGTGGCCGCTTGGCAAGAGGCCAGCATTGGCGCCGAGATTGGCGGCTTGCGCTTGACCGAGGTGCGGGTGAACGTGGGCGACCAGGTCAAGGCCGGGCAGGTGTTGGCGGTGTTCGCCACGGAGACGGTGCAAGCGGGCATCAACCAGGCCAAAGCGGCCTTGAACGAAGCCAAGGCGGTTGCCTCTGAAACCCAGGCCAATGCCGACCGTGCCAGAGCCTTGCAGCCCAGCGGCGTGATCAGTGCGCAGCAATTCAACCAGTACCTGACCGCCGAGGCGACCGCCAAAGCGCGTGTCGAGTCTGCCCAGGCTGCCTTGGCCGTGCAAGAACTGTTGTTGCGTCAAACCCAAGTCAAAGCGCCTGACAACGGCGTGATTTCTGCACGCACCGCCAGCGTGGGTGCGGTGCTGGGGGTGGGCACCGAGTTGTTCCGGTTGGTGCGCGGCAACCGCTTGGAGTGGCGAGCCGATTTGGTGTCCTCCGAGTTGTTTCGCATCAAGCCCGGCCAAAAGGTACGTATCAGCACGCCGCCCCAAGGCGATGTCCGTGGCACGGTGCGCATGGTCGCGCCCACGGTTGATCTGCAAAACCGCACCGGTGTGGTGTATGTCGACTTACCCTCGTCCGCTTTGGGTGTCTTGAAGCCCGGCATGTTTGCCCGGGGCGAATTTGAATTTGGCAGCACCGCTGCCCGCTTGGTGCCGCAGCAGTCAGTGGTCATGCGGGACGGCTTTCAGCAGGTGTTTGTGCTGGGTGCGGATCAACGCGTGAGCCTGCACAAGGTGAGCGTGGGTCGCCGCCAAGGGGAATTGCTCGAGATCACCCAAGGCTTGCCAGACAACGCCAAAGTGGTGGTGCGCGGCGCGGGCTTCTTGACAGCAGGTGACCTGGTGAAGGTTGTGCCATGAACGTTTCCTCATGGTCCATACGCAACCCCGTGCCTTCGGTGGTGCTGTTTATTTTGCTGAGCTTGGCTGGCATGCTGGCCTTCAAGGCCATGAAGGTACAAAACTTCCCAGACCTGGACCTGCCCACCATCTCGGTGTCGGCAGCCTTGCCGGGGGCCGCGCCCGGACAAATGGAAACCGAGGTGGCGCGCAAGATTGAAAACGCTGTGGTGTCGGTGCAGGGCCTGAAAAACATTTACACCAAAGTGCAAGACGGCGCGGTCCTGATTACCTGCGAATTTCGCATTGAAAAGCCGGTGCAAGAGGCTCTCGACGAAATCCGCTCGGCGGTCAACGGCGTGCGTGGTGACTTGCCCGCTGACATGCTCGAACCCACGGTCAGCAAGCTCGACTTTGCGGGGACGCCGGTGTTGGCTTTCACCATCACGGCACCCGATTTGGATGCCGAAGGATTGAGCTGGTTTGTCGACCAAACCGTGGCGCGTCGCTTGCTGTCGGTCAAGGGCGTGGGCGCGGTCAACCGCGTAGGCGGTGTCAAACGCGAAGTCGCGATTGCCCTCGACCCGGTGCGAATGCAGGCCTTGCGCATCAGCGCGGCCGATGTCTCGCGTCAACTCAAGCAGGTGCAAAGCGAAAGCGCGGGTGGGCGCACCGATTTGGGCGGCAGCGAGCAGCCCATGCGCACCTTGGCGACGGTCGGCTCGGCCGCTGATTTGGCCGAACTCGAGTTGTCAGTCGGGCAGGGCGGGCGCATCCGCTTGGCGGACATCGCGCAAGTGAGTGACACGGTTGCAGAGCAACGCTCGGCGGCCTATCTCAACGGCCAACCTGTGGTGGGTTTTGAAATCACCCGCAGCCGCGGTGCGAGTGAAGTGGAAGTGGGCGCTGCGGTGCAAAAGGCCTTGACCGAGTTGCGCGCCAACCACCCGAATATCCAAATCAACACTGCATTTGACTTTGTCACCCCGGTCGAAGAGGAATACCAAGCCTCCTTGATCTTGTTGTACGAAGGCGCCTTGTTGGCGGTGCTGGTGGTGTGGCTGTTTTTGCGTGATTTGCGCGCCACTTTTGTGTCGGCGGTAGCGCTGCCACTGTCGGTGATTCCCGCCTTCATCGGCATGTGGTACCTGGGCTTTTCCATCAACGTCATCAGCCTGTTGGCGCTGTCCTTGGTGGTCGGTATCTTGGTCGACGACGCGATCGTTGAGGTGGAGAACATCGAGCGGCATTTGCACATGGGTAAGACCCCGTTCAAAGCCGCGATGGAAGCGGCGGATGAAATTGGCCTGGCCGTGATTGCCACCACTTTCACCCTGGTCGCGGTGTTTTTGCCCACCGCCTTCATGAGTGGCGTGCCGGGTAAGTTTTTCAAACAATTTGGTTGGACCGCAGCCTTGGCGGTGTTTGCCTCCCTGGTGGTGGCGCGGATGCTCACCCCCATGATGTCGGCCTATATGTTGAAGCCAACCAACAAACCCGCACCGGTGCCGTTTTGGATGCCGACCTATTTGCGTACCGTGCGCTGGTGCTTGAACCACCGTTTCTGGACCGCGCTGGGTGCCGCGGCTTTTTTCATCGGTTCCTTGGCCTTGATTCCCTTGCTGCCGACCGGATTCATTCCACCAGACGACAACTCGCAAACCCAGATTTACCTGGAACTGCCCCCGGGGACTTCCTTGTCCCTGACACAACAGGCCGCGGAGGATGTGCGCCAGCGGATCGCCCAAATACCGCAGATTCAAAGCGTCTACACCACCATCGGTGGCGGCTCGGCGGGCGCGGACCCTGGCATGCCCCAAAGTGCGGCGGAGACCCGCATGGCGACCCTCACGATCCAACTGACCAAGCGCGGCGAACGCCCACGCAAAGGCGTGATTGAAAACCAAATCCGTGCGCTGTTGACGGACATTCCTGGCGTGCGCACCAAGGTCGGCTTGGGTGCATCCGGCGAGAAATACCTGGTCATGCTCACCGGTGACGATCCGACCACGCTGCAGCAATCGGCCACCGTGTTTGAGCGCGATTTGCGCACCATCCCTGGCTTGGGTTCGGTCAATTCGAGTGCCAGCTTGGTGCGCCAAGAAATCGCGGTGCGCCCTGACTTTGCCCGCGCTGCCGATTTGGGCGTGACCAGTGCCGCGATTGGCGACACCTTGCGCATCGCCACTGTCGGCGACTACGACGTGGCCCTGCCCAAACTCAACTTGGCGCAACGGCAAGTGCCGATCATGGTCAAGTTGGCCGACAGCGCACGCCAAGACCTGGAACTGCTCGGGCGCTTGACTGTGCCTGGCAGCAAAGGCCCGGTGTTGCTGGCCGAGGTCGCCACCTTAGAGGCCAGCGGCGGCCCAGCCATCATTGATCGCTACAACCGCGAGCGCAACATCCAATTCCAAATCGAGTTATCGGGCAAAGGCCTGGGCGATGTGAAAGAGCTGGTGAAAAACCTCCCCACCGTGCAGCAGTTGCCGCCGGGCATCAAGTTGGTCGAGGTGGGCGACGCTGAAATCATGGAAGAGCTGTTTGCCAGTTTTGCGCTGGCGATGCTCACCGGTATCTTGTGTATTTATTTGGTGTTGGTGCTGCTTTTTAAGAGCGTCTTGCACCCGGTCACGATCTTGGCGGCCTTGCCGCTGTCTTTGGGGGGTGCGTTTGTTGGCCTCTTGATTGCCGACAAAAGCTTCTCCATGCCCTCGCTGATTGGTTTGATCATGCTCATGGGTGTGGCGACCAAGAACTCGATTTTGTTGGTCGAGTACGCGATCGTGGCGCAACGTGACATGGGCTTGAGCCGGTTTGACGCCTTGATGGACGCCTGCCAAAAACGGGCCCGTCCGATCATCATGACCACCATCGCCATGGGTGCTGGCATGTTGCCGATCGCAGCCGGTTGGGGCACCTCCGATGGCAGCTTTCGCTCGCCGATGGCGGTGTCGGTGATTGGTGGCTTGATCACCTCCACCTTCCTCAGCCTGTTGGTGATTCCGGCGGTTTATTTGTATGTCGATGACGTTGGTTTGCTGCTGGCCCGGCTGTGGGGCAAAGTCAGACCTTCAAGCAGCTGAAAACGGCTGGCGGCTCAAGCGTGCAATTCGGCAATCATTTCAATCTCGACACACGCCCCCATCGGCAGTTGCGCCACCCCAAAGGCGCTGCGAGCGTGCAAGCCAGCATCACCCATGATGTGACCCAGCAATTCGCTGCAGCCGTTGGTGACCAGGTGGTGTTCGGTGAACATGGGGCTGGAGTTGACCAAGCTCATCACTTTCACGATGCGTTTGACCTTGTGCAAATCGCCTCCGCAGGCGGCACTCAAGCTGCCCAAGAGGTCAATGGCAACGCTTTTGGCGGCCAGTTTGCCGGTTTCGAGGTCCATGTTCGTGCCCAGCTGACCGACCCATGGTTTGCCGTCTTGCTTGGCGATGTGGCCGCTGATGAACACCAGGTTGCCGGTTTGCACATAGGGGACATAGGCGGCGGCAGGGATGGCCACGGGGGGCAGTTGGATGTTGAGGGCTTGCAGGCGTTGGTCGATGCTCATGGTGTTTATCGGTTGAAAAAGACAGCACAGAGTGTAGAACCTGGTCGCTCGGCCAAGTGCGCAGCCCAGACGTGGCGACCCGATTCAAGTCTGATGGGTTGAAGTCGATTACCAGAACATGAAGTCTCTCTCCATTCTGGTTCAGTTCCTGGCCGCCACCTTGCTGATGCTTGGCGGTGGCTTGGCGCAGGCCGAGTGGCTGGAATTGCTCAAAGACGATGACATCACCCACACCTGGGACAAAGACTCGGTGCGGGCAGTGCATATCAACCGGATTGCCTGGACCATGACCAATTTGGCCGCGCCCTCCAAAGCACCCAATGGCGATGAATACCAGTCCTCCATGGCACGCTGGCGCATCCAATGCAAAACCGATTCCTTCGTCAAGCTCTCAGAAAGCTATTACGCCAAGCCTGAGGGCAAGGGCCGCGAAGTAGCCTCATTCGAAGTCGCAGAATGGCGGCCGCGGGATGCAGCGATTCGACCCGGCTCGTACCTGGCACTGCTGAAAAAACAGATTTGTACTGACCCCAAACCCTGAGCGGTTTGCCTACAGTTCCTTCCCACCCAGCCCAGCTGCGGGTGATTGACTGGAAGGGAGCTGCCTCTGACGCTGCGTTTTGCCTGGCTCACGCCCATGCTTTTGGCATGGTTGTTGGGCACGGCTGCGCAGTTGTTCCAACCCCGGCTGTGGTCACTGACCGAGACCGCTGTCGGATGGCTGGGCGCCGGTGGCTTGGCGCTGCTGTGTCTCGGCTTGTTGCGCTGGTGGCCGCCTCTTCAACACCCTTTGCGCAGACGCTGGGTGCACTTGGTGTGGGCCATGGGACTGGTGGCGATGCTGGCATTTGGGTGCGTCAACCTGCGCGCGCTGGCCTTCATGCAAACCCGCTTGAATCCCGCTTTGGAGGGGGTAGACCTGCTGGTCACCGGGGTGGTGGCCAGCATGCCGCAGACCGGTGCAGACAGCATGCGTTTTCAGTTTGCGCCAGATCAAGCGCGGCGCTTGCATGACCTGCAAACGGTGCGTCTGCCCGGCCTGTTGCAGCTGGCTTGGTACAAGCAGGCATGGGCAGGCGAGCCAAAAACCTTGCCCCGGTTGACAGCTGGCGAGCGTTGGCAGATGGTGGTTCGCCTGAAGAGGCCGCATGGCTTGGCCAACCCAGGTGGGTTTGACGCAGAACTGTGGCTGTGGGAGCAGGGTGTCCAAGCCACCGGCCATGTACGCGATGCTGCCCAATACCCTGCCGCGGTTCGCCTTGCACACACCTGGCAATACCCGGTTCAGCAATGGCGCCAAGCCGTGCGTTCGCGCATCCTGCAAACCATCCCCGAGCCACGTTGGTCGGGCTTGATCGCGGCCTTGCTGATCGGCGACCAAGCTGCCATCGGGCACAGTGATTGGGACATGTTTCGCATCACCGGCATCGCCCATTTGATGAGCATCTCTGGTCTGCACATCACCTTGTGGGCCTGGCTGGCGCAGCGCTTGGTCGGAAAACTGTGGCGCCTCAGCGATCGGTGGGGGCGCTCTTGGTGTTTGGTCTATCCAGCGCCTTGGGCCGGGTTGTGGGGCGGCATGGTGTGCGCGCTGGTGTATGCGGTATTCAGCGGATGGGGCGTGCCTGCTCAACGCACCTTGGTGATGTTGGTGGTCGCGGGTTGCTTGCGCTGGCGAGCGCTGTGTTGGCCTGGCCTGACCCAATGGCTGTTGGCGGCGGTGATGGTGGTGCTGCTTGACCCTTGGGCATTGTTGCAAAGCGGGTTTTGGTTGAGCTTTGTGGCGGTGGGTATTTTGTTTTTGGGCAACCCGCAACCAGAGCCGCCTGCCCAAGCGTCAAGCAGCAGGTGGCAACGTGCCCTGCAGTCATTGCGGTTGCTGTGGCATGAGCAGTGGCGTATCAGCCTGTGCCTGGCGCCCCTGACTGTGGTGTTGTTTCAGCAGTTGTCATTGGTCGGCTTGCTGGTGAATCTGTTTGCGATTCCCTGGGTCACCTTGGTGGTCACACCCTTGGCGTTTTTGGGGAGTGTGTTTGCGCCTGTGTGGTGGTTGTGCAGCGGAGCATTGCAAGCCTTGTGCGCGGTGACAGAGCCGCTCGCCAAACTGCCATGGGCGGTGTGGCAGGTGCCTGCGCCGCCGTGGTGGGTCGGGCTGATGGGCATGGCCGCGGGCGCGGTCTTGGCTTGGCGACGGTTGGGGCGATGGCGTTGGACTGCACTGGCTTTGCTGCTGCCCGTGCTGGTGTGGCCCGTGGCCAGGCCTGCCGCAGGTGCGTTTGATTTGCTGACGGCTGACATCGGGCAAGGCAACGCGGTCTTGGTCCGCACCGCACAGCACAGCCTGTTGTTTGACGCGGGACCGCGCTTTGGCAGCGACAGTGATGCGGGGGAACGGGTGTTGTTGCCCTTGTTGCAACGCACGGCTGAACACCTGGACACCGTGGTCTTGAGCCACCAAGACAGCGACCACACCGGCGGCGCATTCTCGGTGTTGAAAGCGCAACCGCAGGCGCAGGTGTTGTCGTCGATTGACCAAGCACATTGGATCGCCAATCAGTTGTCGATCAAGCGCTGTGAAGCCGGACAAGGCTGGGTGTGGGATGGCGTGCGCTTTGACATCGTTCACCCCCTGGCAGCGGATTACGAAAGGGTGCTTTCACCGAACGCCCGCAGCTGCGTTTTACGCATCCAAGCCAACGATCGCGTGGCCTTGCTCAGCGCAGACATTGATGCCATTCAAGAACTGGCCTTGGTGCAGCGCATGGGCGAGGCCTTGCGTGCCGACGTGTTGCTGGTGCCGCACCACGGCAGCAAAACTTCGTCCACCCAGGTGTTTTTGGATGCCGTGCAACCCCGCTTTGCACTGATCCAAATCGGCTATCGCAACCGCTATGGCCACCCTGCGCCGCAAGTGCTGCAACGCTATCTGGCGCGAGGCATCGCGGTCAGGTTGTCGCCTGAGTGTGGTGCCATGACCTGGCGCAGTGAGTCGCCTGACCAGTTGGTGTGTGAAAGGGAAGAGAACAGGCGGTATTGGCGGCACTGAAAGAGCCCTTCGGTAAGGACGAGTGCGCTGGCTTACTGCCCCGCCACCCGCATCCCAATGTGCGCCAAGGCTTCTTCCACTTGGTCGATCAAGATCAAACACAGTTCACCGGGCTGGAGTTGCGCCAACGCATGGTCAATCGCGATGAACTCGCCGTGGATCTCGCTGATGTCTTGGGTCCGGGACGCGCCTTGCAAGCCTTGCCGTAACAGGGCCAACACCTCACCGTCTGCGCGGCCACGTTGGCAAGCATCTTCAAACAACACCACGCGCTCGAAGGCGCTGCCAATGAGGCGGGTTTGCTCGCGGATGTCCTCGTCGCGTCGATCACCCGCACCGCTGATGACCACGCTGCGTTGTTTGGCGGGGAGGTTGGTCACCGCTTGCACCAGCGCTTTGATCGCGTCGGGGTTGTGGCCATAGTCGGCAATGATGGTGGCGCCCTTGTACTCGAACATGTTGAAACGCCCAGGCACGCCTTGGGTGTCGCTCACAAAGTTGGACAAACCTTCGCAGATCGACTCCCAAGGCAAACCCACTGCCCAAGCTGCACCAATCGAGGCCATGGCGTTTTCCACCTGAAAACCAATCGCGCCGTTTTGCGTGAGGGGAATTTCTGCCAAGGAGATGCGTACTTGCTGGGCGCCTTCTTTGGCAACGATCTGGCCGTCCTCCACAAACAGCACGCGTTTGCCTTGTGCACGGTGAGTGGCGAGCACCGGGTTGTACGGGTCGATCGCAAAAAACGTCACCTGGCCTGGGCAGTTGGGTGCCATGGCCGCCACGATCGGGTCAGCCGCATTGAGCACGGCCATGCCGGTGGGGGCCACGTTTTGCACGATCACGCGCTTCAAGACCGCCAGGTCTTCGACGGTGCTGATGTAGTTCAAGCCCAGGTGGTCGCCGCTGCCGATGTTGGTCACCACCGCCACATGGCAACGGTCAAAGGCCAGGCCTTCGCGCAACATGCCGCCTCGTGCGGTTTCGAGCACAGCGGCATCCACATCGGGGTGCATCAACACGCTGCGGGCGCTGCGGGGTCCGCTGCAGTCGCCGGTGTCGAGTTGCAAGCCATTGACATACACGCCATCGGTGTTGGTCATGCCCACGCGCAAGCCGTTGGCTCGCAGCAAATGGGCGCACAAACGCACGGTGGTGGTTTTGCCGTTGGTGCCGGTGACCGCGATCAAGGGAATGCGGCCATCTTGGCCGGGGCCAAACATGGTGTCGATGATCGCGCTGCCCACATCGCGACCCTTGCCAAACGAGGGTTGCAAATGCATGCGCAAACCTGGTGCGGCGTTGACTTCCACGATGCCGCCGTTTTGCTCTTCCAGGGGTTTGAGCACCGACTCGACAACCACGTCGACGCCACACACATCCAGGCCGACCATTTGCGCGGCCATCACGGCGCGGGCGGCGACTTCGGGGTGAACGTCGTCGGTGACGTCGGTGGCGGTGCCACCGGTGGACAAATTGGCGTTGTTGCGCAAGACCACCCGAGCGCCTTTGGCAGGCACACTTTCGGCATCGAAACCCTGTTCGCTCAAGCGGGCCAAGGCAATCTCGTCAAAACGGATTTTGGTGAGCGAGGTGGCGTGGCCATCGCCTCGGCGCGGGTCGGCATTGACTTTGTCAACCAACTGACGCACCGTGGATTTGCCGTCACCCACCACCAAGGGTGGTTCGCGCCGGGCCGCTGCCACCATCTTGTCGCCCACCACCAGCAAGCGGTAGTCGCTGCCAGGCAGGTAACGCTCGACCATGATGTCATCACGGAATTCCAAAGCGCTGTTAAACCCTGCGATGACTTCTTCGCGGGTTTTGAGGTTGACCGCGACCCCCTTGCCTTGGTTGCCGTCCCGTGGTTTGAGTACCACCGGCAAGCCGATGTCTTGGGCCGCGGCCCAAGCGTCTTCGGCATCCACCACGGGCCGACCGACAGGCACTGGCACGCCTGCGGCTTGCAGCAGTTTTTTGGAAAGTTCTTTGTCTTGTGCGATGGATTCGGCAATCGCGCTGCTGAAGTCGGTTTCAGCGGCTTGGATGCGTCGTTGTTTGCTGCCCCAGCCAAACTGCACCAAGCTGCCATCGGTCAAGCGGCGAAAAGGTATGCCCCGCGCCAAGGCCGCGTCAACGATGGCACCCGTCGAAGGCCCCAAGCGCAGCTCCTCGTCCAACTCACGCAATGCATGCAGGCTTTGGTCCACATCAAAGTGACCATCGCTCAAGGCCGCAAGACACAGTTGCTGTGCCAGGTCCATCGCCAGCTTGCCGACTTGTTCGACCGAGTACTCGACCACGACTTGAAACAAGCCGTCGTCCGGGGTGGCAGTGGTGCGACTGAAAGTGACCGGGCAACCCGCTTGGGTTTGCAAGTGCAAGGCGGTGGCTTCCAAGGCGTGCGCCATGCTCAGGGGCGCTTGTGCTTGGTCTGATTGCAAGCGGCCAAGGCCAGGAAACAAATGGCGCAAGCGCTTTTCGAAGGCCTGTTGGTTGTCACTCAGGTCGCTTTCCAGGCCAGGGGCGCACCGCACCATGGCTTCGACAGCGGTGTGGCGTGTCCACAAATTGGGGCCGCGCAAGGCGCGAATGCGAGTGACTTCCATCAGGCGTTCATCCTTGCAACTTCAGGGTTGGCCATGGCAGAGGGTTGGCCATAGTTTTTCAGTCCTGCGCGTATCAATTCCGGGGTCAGTTCAAGTGCCCAAGCAACCGCCACAGCGGCCAGCACATTGGGCAGGCTCATGCGGCCATCGGTCAGCAACTTGGCGATCGGAGGGAAGTCGAGTTTGACCAACACGGTTTCATGTTCGCCCCGCGCCATCACCACTTGACCGTCTCGGCAAAACACGGCACGGCCTTTAGCGGCACGGTGCGTGACCACCACCGGGGAGGCGGCGCTGGGGGAGTAGTAAATGACTTCGCCATCGCAAAGCTCGGCCAAGTCGACAACGGCGGCATCGTCTGCGTTGAGAACCGCTGCACCTTCGGGCAGCACCAAATCCACCTGGGTTCGCACCACGCTTCGCACCTGTTCGGGTGTGTGGATGTCATGGTCTTGCAAGCCCGTGGCGTCGGGCATGTCAGTCAACACGCCCACGTGGCAGCGGTCATAGGGCAGGCCCTCCTCGAGGACTTGCAAAGCAGCGTTTTCAAACACCGCTGCGTCCAAGGAACGGTTGATCAAAAGCCGTTGACTGGCCTCAAAAACACGGGCGTCTTTCGGGTCAACCAAGCGCTGGTCCATGAACAAGCCATGCGATGAAGCCAAGCCGGTACGCCGACCCGACAAATGGATCAGCCAATGGACCAAATGCGCCAACTCAGCGGTTTGGCTGCGACCCATGATACCCACCACCGGGATGCGTGTGGCTTGCTGCGGTTGAAACAAATGCGAGACGATGGCTTGTCCGACTGGGCGGGGTTGGCCGATCGCGGGTTTCAAGTGCATCAGCAAACCAGGGCCTGCATTGACTTCGACGATCGCACCGCCTTGGGCATGCAAAGGTTGGCTGATGTCTTGTGCGACCAAATCGATGCCTGCGATGTCCAAACCGATCACCCGCGCTGCCAACACCACGACTGCCGCGACTTCAGGATGCACCTCGTCGGTGACGTCAATACCCATGTTGCCGGTGCGTTGCACGATGGCCACGCGACCTGCCTCTGGAATGCTGTCGGGGTTCAGCCCTTGGCGTTGCAACTCCAGCACTGCCGTGGGCAGGTCTTTCAAGCGAATCGTGTCCAGGGGATAGTCTTCTTCTTCACCGCGCCTTGGGTCGGCGTTGATTTGCAACTCGATCAACTGCTCGACAGTGTGCACACCGTCGCCCTTGATCTTGGCGGTTTCGCCGCGGCAGGCGGCGACCACTTGGTTGCCGACCACCAGCAACCGGTGCTCTTCGCCAGGTATAAAACGCTCGACCATCACTTCAGTGCCTTCGCGTTGTGCCATGCCAAACGCGGTTTCAATGTCTTCACGCCTGTGTAAATCCAGCGCCACGCCACGGCCATGGTTGGCATCCGTGGGTTTGACCGCCACAGGCAAGCCAATCTCTTGCGAGACCTCCCAGGCATGCGCGGGTGAATGCACCACCTGGCCGGTGGGAACAGGCACGCCGCATTGGGTGAGCAGCAGTTTGGTGAGGTCTTTGTCGCTGGAGATGCTCTCGGCAATCGCGCTGGTGCGGTCGGTCTCAGCCGTCCAGATCCGGCGCTGCAAGGACCCATAGCCAAGCTGAACCAAGTTGCCAGAGGTCAGGCGAATGGAAGGGATGTGGTGCTCGGTGGCCGCGTCCACGATGCATGCCGTGCTGGGGCCTAAACACAAACGGTCCACCATGGCTTTCAAGCGGATGACTGTGCCTATGACATCAAACGCGGTGTTGTTGATGGCCGCCATGACCAGATCACGGGCAGCCATGAAAGCCGCACGACCCACTTCCTCTTGGCGGGTGCGGATGACCACTTTGTAGACACCGCGCTGGCTGGTTTCACGCGCTTTGCCGAAACCCACTTGCATGCCTGCCAAGGTTTGCAACTCGATGGCCACGTGTTCAATGATGTGGCCGCACCAGGTGCCGCTTTGGAGGCGCTCGAAGAAGCCGCCGCGTTCACCCACACCGCAGCGGTGCTCGATCATGCCCGGCAGCCAAGTGGTCAGGCGATCGACAAAGCCTGGCAAGGTGTTGGAGGGGTGGTCTTCCAGGGGCCCAAGATCTACCCAGGATTCGATGACGGGGCGGTAGGTCCACACATTCGGGCCGCGCAAGTAACGCATGCGCGAAATCGCGATATCAGGAAAGGTCATAAGGGGCTGGAAAGGTAGAGCGTAGGCCGTTTTGGCTGAAGTGCAGGGTTAGAATCATTTTTTGCTGCCGGTCATCCTCAAAAGAATGAATCCTCCCGCTCATGTTGCGCCAGTGCTGCTGGATTTGCCAGCTTTTTGGCGGGAGGACCTGCAGCTTCAGTTGGCATCTGAAGAAAACGTACTGGCTTGGCTAGAGGTTGACCTCGATGCCCGATTGTATTTCGGGCGGGGTCTGCTGGTTTTGACCCCCCAACGTTTGTTGTGGCAACCCGCCAGCGCTGAAAAAAATTGGCAAACACTGGTTTTGCAAGCCGATTTTCAGCTGGCCTTGGTCGACCATGCCGGTGTCGGCCAACTCAGTTTGCGCAACGACCAAGCCCAGCTGGCCCAATGGCGTTTCACCTTGGGTCACAACCTGCAAGCCGCCAGTTTGGTCACGCGTTTCCAAAAGCTGCAAGACGGACACCAGTCAGTGGGTTTGCAAGCCTGGGGTCCGAGCTGCCATGCGCCACTCAGCAGCCAAGGGCAGGCCTGCCAGGCTTGTGAGCGCGAGGAAGACGACTTGCCTGCGTCCACCTGGAGCCTGTTTCGCTTGTGGCGTTTTGCCAAGCCTTACCAAGGACAGTTGTTGCTGGGTTTTTTGCTCACCTTGGCCTCAACCGCTGCGACTTTGGTGCCGCCTTACCTGACCATGCCTTTGATGGACGAGGTGCTGATTCCTTTCCAAAATGGGCAGCAAATTGACCAAACGTTGGTGACCTGGTATTTGGGTGGTTTGCTGGCCGCTGCCCTGTTGGCTTGGGGCCTGGGCTGGTTCAAGACCTATGTGCTGGCGCTGGTCTCCGAGCGCATTGGCGCGGACTTGCGCTCCACCGCCTACGAGCATTTGCTCAAGCTGTCTTTGGAATACTTTGGCGGACGCCGCACCGGCGACCTGATGACCCGCATCGGCAGCGAGACCGACCGTTTGTGCGTGTTTTTGTCGCTGCACTTGCTCGACTTCGCCACCGACGTGCTGATGATCTTGATGACCGCTGCGATTTTGTTCAGCATCGACCCGTGGTTGGCGTTGGCCACTTTGCTGCCGCTGCCCTTCATTGCGTGGTTGATCCACATCGTGCGCGACCGTTTGCGCACGGGTTTTGAAAAAATCGACCGGGTCTGGTCCGAACTCACCAATGTGTTGGCGGACACCATCCCGGGCATCCGCGTGGTCAAGGCCTTTGCCCAAGAGACCCGCGAGGCCAAGCGCTTTCAAGAGGCCAACAAACACAACCTCGCGGTCAACGACCGCATCAATTTCTTGTGGTCCTTGTTCTCGCCCACCGTGACCTTGGTGACTGAAATTGGTTTGCTGGTGGTCTGGGCCTTTGGCATTTGGCAAGTGGCGAATCATCAAGTCACGGTCGGTGTGTTGACTGCTTTCCTGGCCTACAGCACCCGCTTTTATGCTCGACTGGATGCGATGAGCCGCATCGTGTCGCACACGCAAAAAGCAGCAGCCGGCACCAAACGTATTTTTGAAATCCTCGACCACGTGTCCAGCGTCCCCGAGCCAGTGAACCCGGTGGCCTTGCCCGAGGTGGTGGGGCACATTCAAATTGCCGATGCTGGTTTTCGCTATGGCAACCGCGCTGTCATCAAGGGCTTGAGCTTGGACATTGCGCCCGGGGAAATGATTGGTTTGGTGGGTCAA
The DNA here is from genome assembly GCA_945873925.1 of Bordetella parapertussis. Taxonomy (GTDB): domain Bacteria; phylum Pseudomonadota; class Gammaproteobacteria; order Burkholderiales; family Burkholderiaceae_C; genus Limnohabitans. The sequence goes on along the minus strand of CAMCES010000004.1, from coordinate 47,427 downwards.
AGCGGCTCGGGCAAAAGCACCTTGGTCAACCTGATTTGCCGCTTCTACGATCTGAGCGAAGGCGCGATCCGCATTGACGGCACCGACATCAGAGACATTCGCATTGCAGACTACAGACGGCACATCGGTTTGGTCTTGCAAGAACCGTTTTTGTTTTTCGGCACCATCGCTGACAACATTGCCTATGGCAAACCAAGTGCCACCCGCGCTGAGATTGTGGCTGCGGCCCGTGCCGCCCATGCCCATGAATTCATTCTGTGTTTGCCGCAAGGCTACGACTCCTTGGTGGGCGAGCGCGGGCAGGGTTTGTCCGGTGGCGAGCGCCAACGCATCTCGATCGCACGGGCCTTGTTGATCGACCCGCGCATCCTGATCATGGACGAGGCCACCTCCTCGGTGGACACCGAAACCGAGCAAGAAATTCAAAAAGCGCTGGACAACCTGGTGCGTGGACGCACCACCATCGCGATTGCGCACCGGCTCTCCACGCTGCGCCGTGCAGATCGGCTCGTCGTCATGGAGCACGGTCAGTTGGTTGAGCAAGGTCAGCACGATGAACTGCTGGCCAGGCAAGGCGCTTACTGGCGTTTGTACGAGGCGCAAGCCCGCCAAAAAGAAGCCGAAGAGGAAGGCTTGACGCTGGGCACTGAACGAGAGGCACGCACATGAATTTTGAATTGACGCAAAACAGCATGGGTGCGTGGCAACTCAAGCTCGACAGTGCCTTGCACGTTGGTGTCACCGTGGTGCGGGCGTTTCCGATTGGCGCACCCGATGAAGGCGTGTCGGTCCTGAGTGCGGAGGGTCATGAACTGTTGTGGCTTGAAGCGCCACTGACCTTGCCAGAGGCGCAAAAAACGGCGGTGATGGAAGCATTGCAAGCGCGTGAATTCATGCCGGAAATTCAGCGCGTGGACGCGGTCAGCAGTTTCATCACGCCGTCTGTGTGGTCTGTGCAAACCAGCAGAGGCCCAGCGCAGTTTGTGTTGCGTGGTGAAGAAGATATTCGCCGCTTGAGCGGCCAAACACTCATCGTCGCAGACGAACACGGTGTGCAATTTCTCATCCGCGACTTGCCCGCACTGGACCGCCACAGCCGCAAATTGCTCGATCGGTTTTTGTAAAACCCTTGGTTTGTGAATCTTTGCAAGCGTTGTCAGGCACAAAAGCGCTGCATCCAAGCCATCAGCTGAACAGGTTTTTCAGCTTGTCCGCCCAACCGGCTTCGGTGGGTGAATGTTTGGCCCCGCCTTTTTTCAAGGACTCGTCCAACTCTTTCAAGAGCTTGCGTTGATGCTCGGTCAGCTTGACTGGAGTTTCTACGGTGATGTGGCAATACAAGTCGCCTGGGAAACTCGCACGCACGCCCTTGATGCCTTTACCGCGCAGTCTGAACTGCTTGCCGGTTTGGGTGCCTTCGGGCAGGTCAATCGCGGCTTCGCCATTCAGGGTGGGCACACTGATCTCGCCGCCCAAAGCCGCGGTGGTGAAACTGATGGGCACGGCGCAATGCAAGTCGTCGCCATCGCGCTGGAACACCTCGTGTTTTTTCAGTCGGATTTCAATGTAGAGGTCGCCCGGTGGACCACCGTTGGTGCCGGGTTCTCCGTTGCCAGTGCTGCGGATACGCATGCCGTCATCGATGCCCGCGGGGATTGCAATCTCTAAGGTTTTTTGGCGCTTGATCTTGCCTTGGCCATGGCAGGTTGTGCAGGGGTCGGTGATGATCTTGCCACTGCCTCGGCAGTGTGGACAGGTTTGTTGAACGCTGAAAAAGCCCTGGCGCATTTGCACCACGCCTTGGCCTTGGCAGGTGCCACAGGTTTTGGCGGAGGTGCCAGGTTTGGCTCCACTGCCGTGGCAGGTGTCGCACTCGTCATAGCTGGGGATGCGGATCTCGGTTTTCTTCCCCTCAGCTGCTTCTTCCAGAGTGACTTCCATCGCATAGCTCAGGTCGTTGCCTCGAAAGACTTGGCGACCACCGCCTTGTTGTCGTCTGGCTTGACCAAAGATGTCGCCGAAGATGTCACCAAAGGATTCGCTGAAACCGCCAAAGCCACCCGCGCCCGCGGCCCCGCGCATGTTCGGGTCGACACCGGCATGGCCATACTGGTCGTAGGCCGCACGCTTTTCAGCGTCAGACAGCATTTCATAGGCTTCTTTGGCCTCTTTGAATTTCACCTCGGCGGAGGCGTCACCTTGCGTGCGGTCAGGGTGGTATTTCATGGCCAGTTTGCGGTACGACTTTTTGATCTCGTCGTCGCTGGCGTTTTTGGGGACGCCCAAAATCTCATAAAAGTCGCGTTTGGTGGCCATGGTGGTGATGTTCTGAAATATGTCAACGCCGCGTCAACCCGTTCGAGGGCTTGGACGCGGCGCAGGGGGTGGAAAGGTTTAGGGTTTTTTGACTTCTTTGACCTCAGCGTCGACCACATTGTCGTCTTGTGCTTTGTCTTGGCCAGTGTCGGTAGCGCCGGCTGCCCCAGCTGATTCCTTGGCTTGTTTGTCGGCATAGACCATCTCACCGAGTTTTTGCGCAGCGGCCATCAAGGCTTCAGTTTTGGTGGAAATGGCGTCTTTGTCTTCGCCTTTCAAAGCCTCTTCCAGGTCTTTCACAGCCGCCTCGATTTTCTCTTTGTCAGCCGCATCCAACTTGTCGCCGTGCTCGGTCAAGGATTTCTTGACGTCATGCACTGCCGCGTCACCCTGGTTGCGCGCTTGAACGATTTCAAGCTTTTTCTTGTCTTCAGCCGCGTTGAGTTCGGCGTCTTTCACCATCTGCTGGATCTCGGCTTCGCTCAAACCCGAGTTGGCTTTGATCGTGATTTTGTTTTCTTTGCCAGTGGCTTTGTCTTTCGCGCCCACATGCAAGATGCCGTTGGCGTCAATGTCAAACGACACCTCGATTTGCGGTGTGCCGCGTGCTGCGGGCGGGATGCCCTCCAAGTTGAACTCGCCCAGGGACTTGTTGCCCGAAGCCATTTCACGCTCGCCTTGGAAGACCTTGATGGTGACCGCTGGTTGGTTGTCGTCTGCGGTGGAGAAGGTCTGCGCAAACTTGGTGGGAATGGTGGTGTTCTTGACAATCATTTTGGTCATCACGCCACCCAAGGTTTCGATGCCCAGGGACAAAGGTGTGACGTCCAACAACAACACGTCTTTTCGGTCGCCCGACAGCACCTGGCCTTGGATCGCGGCACCCACGGCCACGGCTTCGTCAGGGTTGACATCGCGGCGGGGTTCTTGGCCGAAAAATTCTTTGACCTTGTCTTGCACCTTGGGCATGCGGGTCATGCCGCCGACCAAGATCACGTCGTGGATGTCGCTGACCGACACGCCTGCGTCTTTGATGGCGGTGCGGCAAGGCGCGATGGTGCGCTCGATCAACTCATCGACCAGGCTTTCGAGCTTGGCACGGTTGAGTTTGATGTTCAGGTGTTTCGGGCCTGACGCGTCAGCCGTGACATAGGGCAGGTTGATGTCGGTGCCGGTGGAAGAAGAGAGCTCGATCTTGGCTTTTTCAGCGGCCTCTTTCAGGCGTTGCAAGGCGAGCACGTCTTTGGACAAATCCACGCCGGACTCCTTTTTGAACTCGGTGATGATGAAGTCGATGATGCGTTGGTCAAAGTCTTCGCCGCCCAAAAAAGTGTCGCCATTGGTGGAGAGCACCTCGAATTGTTTTTCACCATCGACATCGGCTATTTCGATGATCGACACATCAAACGTGCCACCACCCAGGTCGTACACCGCGATCTTGCGATCGCCTTTGTCGGTTTTGTCCAAGCCGAAAGCCAGGGCAGCGGCCGTGGGTTCGTTGATGATGCGCTTGACATCCAAGCCTGCGATGCGACCTGCGTCCTTGGTGGCTTGGCGTTGTGCGTCATTGAAATAGGCGGGCACGGTGATCACAGCCTCGGTCACTTCTTCACCCAGGTAGTCCTCAGCGGTTTTCTTCATCTTGCGCAAAATCTCTGCGCTGATTTGGGGTGGCGCCAATTTGTTGCCGTGCACCTCCACCCAGGCGTCGCCGTTATCGGCTTTGGCGATGGTGTAGGGCATCAGGTCGATGTCTTTTTGGACTTCTTTTTCTTCAAATTTGCGGCCAATCAGCCGCTTGACCGCGTACAAGGTGTTGCGGGGGTTGGTGACCGCTTGGCGTTTGGCGGAGGCGCCGACCAAAATCTCGCCGTCTTCTTGGTAAGCAATGATGGAGGGCGTGGTGCGCGCGCCTTCGGCGTTCTCGATCACCTTGGTGGTGTTGCCTTCCATGATGGCCACGCACGAGTTGGTGGTGCCGAGGTCAATACCAATGATTCTTCCCATTTTTTTCTCCTGTGTGATTTGGCCCCCAAAGGCGACCGCCTCAATTCCTGTTTAACGATATTCAGACAGCTGTGGATAAGTTGTTGGATTTCAAGCCCACATGGCCTCCTAAATCCGCGAGTTTGGGTTGGCCTGACCCTTATGTCGGCGCGGCAACCGTCACCAAGGCCGGGCGCAGCACCCGCTCAGCAATCAAGTAACCCTTTTGCAGCACGCTGACCACGGTGTTGGCTTCTTGATCGGCGGGCACCACCGAGATGGCTTGGTGCTGGTGCGGATCGAACTTGGCACCGGCATCCGGGTTGATTTCAAGCACTTTATGGCGTTCTAAGGCGCTTTTGAGTTGCCGCAATGTGGCTTCCGAGCCTTCGCGCAGTTGCTCTGCGGTGGCGTCGGCAATCGCCAAACCAGCGGTCAGGCTGTCGGCCACCGGCAACAAGCTCTCGGCAAAGGACTCGACAGCGAATTTGCGGGCTTTGGACACTTCTTCATCGGCGCGGCGGCGGGCATTTTCAGCCTCGGCCTTGGCGCGCAAAAACTGGTCGGCCAATTCGGCGTTCACGGCGGTCAGTTTGGCCACCTCGGCTTGGGCCACGCTCAACGGGTCTTCCTGCGACGGGGCTTGTTCGGGGTGGGGGTTGGCGTCCATGGCGGGCTCAGGGTTGGCCGTCGGCTCGGACGGCGGGGTGGTTTGGGGATCGGACATGCGGTTCTAGGGGCTGTTGTAAATCAGCCCTGTAAATGGGAGGGGTTTGCTTTATTTCAAGGGGCTGGAGCCTCAGCCCTCGACTCCCAGCAGCTCCACCTCGAACAGCAGAGTGGCATTCGGGGGAATGACACCACCCGCGCCACGAGCGCCATAGCCCAACTCGGGCGGGATGATCAGGCTGCGCTTGCCGCCAATCTTCATGCCTTGCACGCCTTCGTCCCAGCCTTGGATGACCATGCCTTGGCCCAAGTCGAATTCAAACGGGTCGTTGCGGTCTAGGCTGGAGTCGAATTTCTCGCCTTTTTCACCGTTGTCCCAAATCCAGCCGGTGTAGTGAACCGTCACATGCTGACCAGCGGTGGCGGTGTCTCCTTCGCCAGTGTGGGTGTCGTCGTATTGCAGGCCAGAGGCGGTGGTGATCATGGCAGTCCTTGAATGGGCATTTAATGAGAAGCAGGGAGTGTAAGCGCACCCCAAGCGCAGCAAAAGGGTGCGTTAAAGGACGGGATTCAAGACTCGGCTGTGAAGCCAATGCGCTTGACGATGGGCCCCCAAAAGGCCAACTGCTTTTTCAAGTCAGCCGCCATGTCCTCGGCCGTGCCGCCCAGCGGGCACCACATACTGCGCGAAACCAATCCGTTCACCATCGACCGCGTTGTAAACACGGCCGGTCATCATCATGTCGGTCATGCGAGCCACGCCAATCAGTTTGGGAATGCGCACCGCACCGCCGCCGCCGACAAAAATGCCGCGTGTGCCTTCGGGCAGAGCGTAAAAAGTGGTGTCATCGGCCACGCGGATGTGGCAAGACGCGGCCAACTCCAGGCCACCGCCCACCACTGCGCCGTGCAAAGCGGCCACCACCGGCACCGGGCCAAATTGAATTTGGTTAAACGCGCTGTGCCACATGCGCGAATGCTGCATGCCTTCACCGGCATCCCGGGTTTGCAATTCGCTCAGGTCCAAACCGGCGCAGAAATGCTCGCCGTGGCCGCACAGCACAGCGGCTTTGGCTTGCGTCGGCAGGGTTTCGAAGGTGTGGCGCAGCGCCAAGATGAGCTCGTCGTTCAAGGCATTGCGTTTGGCGGCGCGGTTGATGCGCACAATGGCCACATCGCCTTGCATGTCGAGTTGTAAATCTGAATTCATGCGCCTTGTCTCTGCTCGTTATAGTGGATGCAAAGGATCTTATTCGACCATGAACCACGCCGACTTGATTGCCATTGACATCCACACCCACGCCGAGGTGAGCTTCTGGAACCCGTTTGACAACTACGGCGAGGAATACGACCGCGCCGCCGACAAATACTTTGGCTCGGACCGCCGACCGACCATCGAAGAAACCGTGGCCTATTACCGCGAACGCAAGATTGGCTTGGTCATGTTCACGGTGGACGCCGAGTCGCACATGGGCCGCCGCCGCATCCCCAATGAAGAAATTGCCAAGGCCGCGCGTGACAACAGCGACATGATGATTGCCTTTGCCAGCATCATCGTGGAGGTATTGTTGCGCGCCATCGCTCGAATTACCCGCGAGCAAGGTATGTCGGCGATCATCGTCGAGCAACACCCGCAAGCGATTTTGGCCATCAGCCAGCAAGCAGTGGTGTTGGATCAGGGGCGTGTCATCCACCGTGGCAGCGCCCATGATTTGCAAGACCAACCCAAGCTGCTCGATCGTTTGCTGGGCGTGTCTGTGGAAAAGGCCTGACCCATGGACTTGCTGATGCTGAATAACCCCAAGCTGTGGACCGCTTTGGCGGCCTTGGTTGGTTTGCAGGTGGGCAGTTTCATCAATGTACTGGTCTGGCGTTTGCCGCGCATGTTGCGCCGCGAATGGGAAACGCAGGCACACATGGTCCTGGGGCAATCCCATGCAGCAAAAGACCCGCTCAACCTGTTCAGTCCAGCGTCTCATTGCCCGAGTTGTGCCACTCCCTTGCGTGTTCGTGACCTGGTCCCTGTGCTGAGTTTTGCTTGGCTCAAAGGGCGATGTGCGCATTGCGGCACCCAGATTGCTTGGCGCTACCCCTTGGTGGAATTGACCGTCGCAGCCATCTGGGCGTTTTGTGCGGCCCGCTGGGGTGTCAGCTTGGAGGCCCTGGCCTGGGCTGGCTTTGGCACGGTGCTGTTGGCCCTTTCATTGATTGACATCGACACCATGCTGTTGCCCGACAGCTTGACGCTGGGCTTGTTGTGGGTAGGCTTGATCACCTCTGCCATGGGGTTGACCGACCTGCAAATCACCGACAGTGTCTGGGGCGCTGCAGCCGGCTATGGTGTGCTGTGGTCGGTGCAAGCTGTGTTTGGCCTGGTCACCGGTAAACAAGGCATGGGCGAAGGTGACTTTAAGCTCTTGGCTGCCTTGGGTGCCTGGTTGGGTTGGTTGGCCTTGCCCATGCTGGTGCTTATGTCTTCTTTGTTGGGTGTGCTCGTGGCCATGGTTTTGCGTTGGCGCGGGCAATTGAAGCCTGGGCAAGCCATGCCCTTTGGGCCCTACCTGGCTTTGTCGGGCGTCATCATGGCTGCATTCGCACCGATGTTGGTCTTCAACCACCGCTATATTTTTTAAAGCCAAACAATCACCATGCGTCAGCCAACACCTCCCCATGCCGTTCCTTGCCTTTACATGAGAGGTGGCACATCCAAAGGGCCGTTTTTCAATGCGACCGATTTGCCTTCGCACCCGGACCATCGCGATCGGGTGTTGTTGGCCATCATGGGTTCACCAGACAAGCGACAAATTGACGGCTTGGGCGGCGCCCATCCACTCACCAGCAAGGTGGGCATCGTCAGCCGCAGCAGCACCGCGGGCGTGGACTTGGATTTTTTGTTTGCCCAACTCCAGCCCGATAAAGACACGGTGGACACCACGCCCAATTGTGGCAACATGCTGGCGGCCGTGGTGCCGTTTGCGCTGCAAACCGGTATGTTGCAAGCCCAGGGCGACACCACCAGCTTGCGGGTGTTGACCTTGAACACCGACCTGCAATGCGACATCACGGTACAAACACCCATGGGCCCCGATGGCCAGCGGTTCGTGGCGGACACGGGGGAGGCCCGCATCGACGGTGCGCCTGGAACGGCTGCACCGATCACGATCAACTTTTTGGACACCGCTGGTTCGGTGTGCAGCGGTTTGTTGCCCACGGGCCGCGTGAAAGACCACATCCAGGTCTTGCCCACCGACAAACTGGCGGGCTTTGAGCCGTTTGAGATTGACGTAACCTGCATTGACAACGGCATGCCCTTGGTCTTGTTCAAAGCGAGCGAGATAGGCTGCACCGGTTATGAAAGCGCAGAAGCGTTGAACGCCGACACCGAACTTAAAACACGCATTGAAGCACTGCGCTTGCAGGTGTCGGTGCTGATGGGTTTGGGCGACGTGCGCCAGAAAAACTACCCCAAGATGACCTTGATCGCCCCGCCCATGCATGGCGGAGCAATCACCACCCGCAGTTTCATTCCGCATGTGTGCCACGACGCGATCGGTGTCTTGGCCGCTGTCACGGTCGGCACCGCCTGTGTGTTGCGCGGCACGGTGTGTGAAGGCGTGGCGGCCATGAAGCCAGGGGCATCTCAAGCCTTGTCGGTTGAACACCCCACAGGCGAATTCAGCCTGGTGTTGCAAACCCAAACAGCTGATGTGCCTGGGGGTATTGAAGTGACGCAAGCCGCGCTGCTCCGCACCGCTCGCCTGATCATGCGCGGCGAGGCCATGGTGCCGGCCTCTGTTTGGAATTCAGGAGACAAGACATGGGTTTGATCATCGACTGCCACGGCCACTACACCACCGCGCCCAAAGCGCTGGAGGATTGGCGCAACCAGCAAATCGCAGGCATCCAAAACCCTGCAGTCATGCCCCAAGCCGCCGACTTGAAGATCAGTGACGACGATGTGCGCCACAGCATCGAAACCAATCAACTCAAGTTGATGAAAGAGCGGGGCAGCGACATCACTTTGTTTTCGCCACGTGCGTCTTTCATGGCCCACCACATTGGTGACTTCGCGGTCTCCAGCACCTGGGCTGCGATTTGCAACGAACTCTGCTTTCGCGTGTCCACCTTGTTCCCCGATCACTTTGTGCCTGTGGCCATGTTGCCGCAGTCCCCTGGTGTGGACCCTGCCACCTGCATTCCTGAGCTTGAAAAATGCGTGAAGGAATACGGCGCTGTTGGCATCAACTTGAACCCAGATCCCTCTGGTGGCCATTGGACATCCCCCCCCTTGAGCGACCGCCATTGGTATCCGATCTACGAAAAAATGGTGGAACACGACTTGCCCGCCATGATCCATGTGTCAACGAGTTGCAATGCCTGTTTCCACACCACCGGTGCGCATTACCTGAACGCGGACACCACGGCGTTCATGCAGTGCCTGACCAGCGATTTGTTCAAAGACTTTCCCAGCTTGAAGTTCCTCATTCCGCATGGCGGCGGCGCGGTGCCCTACCACTGGGGGCGTTTTCGTGGTTTGGCGCAAGAGCTGAAAAAACCTCTGCTTGAAGAGCATTTGCTCAACAATATCTTCTTTGACACCTGCGTGTACCACCAACCCGGCATCGACTTGTTGAACAAAGTCATCCCTGTGAAAAACGTCTTGTTTGCGTCCGAAATGATTGGTGCGGTGCGTGGCATCGATCCGCAAACCGGCCACTATTACGACGACACCAAGCGCTACATCCAAGCCAGCACCTTGTTGAGCGACGAGGACCGACACCAAATTTACGAAGCCAATGTGCGCCGCGTGTTTCCACGTTTGGACGCACGTTTGAAACAGAAAGGTTTGTGACATGCATTACCCCTTAGGCACAGTCAAACGCAACATCCAACGCGCTGATCGCGGCGCGGTGGAGCAACTCGGTTTGTATGGTGTGGCCACGGTGCACGAAGCCATGGGCCGCTTGGGGCTGATGCACACCATCATGCGTCCCATTTACAAAGGTGCCCATGTATCGGGCACAGCGGTCACGGTGCTGCTGCACCCGGGTGACAACTGGATGATGCATGTGGTGGCCGAGCAAATACAGCCCGGCGACATCGTGGTGGCTGCCATCACCGCGCCTTGTACCGACGGTTATTTCGGCGACTTGTTGGCCACCTCTTTTCAGGCACGCGGGGCCAGGGCCTTGGTCATCGACGCGGGTGTGCGCGATGTGATCGAGCTCGAAGCCATGGGCTTTCCAGTCTGGAGCCGCGCCATCAGCGCCAAAGGCACGATCAAAGCCACGGTGGGTTCGGTCAATGTGCCCATCGTGTGTGCGGGTGCAGTGGTGAATCCTGGTGACGCCATCGTGGCCGATGACGATGGTGTCGTGGTGGTGCCGGCCAGCATCGCCCAGCAAGTGGCCGATGCCGCCGCTGCGCGTGAAGCCTTGGAAGGCGAGAAGCGCACCAAACTGGCCTCGGGTGTGTTGGGTTTGGACATGTACAACATGCGCGAGTCCTTGGCCAAGGCTGGCTTGAAATACATCGATTGATACCCATGAAACCCACTTCTGGTGCTTTTGAAAAAACCCCTGGCTGGCTGGATTGGTTCGAGGGGCCTTCCAAGCCGCGCTTTGTCTTGCCCGCAGGCGCGGTGGATGCGCACTGCCATGTGTTTGGGCCAGGCGCACAGTTTCCCTACGCGCCAGAGCGCAAATACACACCCTGTGATGCGTCCAAAGACCAGTTGTTTGCACTGCGGGACCACTTGGGCTTTGAAAAAAACGTGATCGTGCAAGCCACTTGCCACGGGGCTGACAACAGCGCCTTGCTCGATGCCTTGAAGCATTCCAATGGCCAAGCGCGTGGCGTGGTCACGGTCAAACGTGATGTCACCGACCATGCCTTGCAAGCCATGCACGATGCGGGTGTGCGTGGTGTGCGGTTTAATTTTGTGAAGCGCCTGGTCGATTTCACCCCCAAAGACGAGTTGATAGAGATTGCCCAGCGCATCAAGCACTGGGGTTGGCATGTGGTGATTTATTTTGAAGCGGTAGACCTGCCCGAGCTGTGGAATTTCTTCACCGCGCTGCCCACCACCGTGGTGGTGGACCACATGGGCCGACCGAATGTGCAGCATCCTGTGGATGGCCCCGAGTTCAGTTTGTTCATGACATTCATGCAGCAGCACGACAACGTTTGGAGCAAGGTGTCTTGCCCCGAGCGGCTCAGTGTGTCAGGCCCCAAGGCTTTGAATGGCGAACAACAGGCCTACCAAGACGTGGTGCCATTTGCGCGGCGTGTGGTGCAAGCCTTTCCCGATCGGGTCTTGTGGGGCACCGATTGGCCGCATCCGAATTTGAAGGATCACATGCCCGACGACGGCCTGTTGGTGGACTTCATTCCGCAAATCGCTGTCACCCCCGAGTGGCAAAGCAAACTCTTGGTGGACAACCCAGGCCGTTTGTACTGGCCCGAAAGCACCGCTTGAATGCAAGCGGTTTCAAACCTATCCAAAACGCATAACAACCAGGAGTGTTGAAGACATGGCTTTAGACAAACCCTATTTGGATGTGCCCGGCACCACCATTTTTGATGCCGAGCAGTCGCGCAAAGGCTATGGGCTCAACCAGTTTTGTATGTCGCTCATGAAAGCCGATAACCGCACGCGTTTCAAAGCCAATGAACGCGCATACCTGGACGAGTGGGCCATGACCGAAGAACAAAAACAAGCGGTGTTGGCCCGCGACCTGAATGGGTGCATCCGCACCGGTGGCAATATTTATTTCCTCGCCAAGATCGGGGCCACCGACGGCAAAAGCTTTCAACAAATGGCGGGCAGCATGACCGGCATGACCGAAGACGAGTACCGCGCCATGATGGTCGCTGGTGGTCGTTCGGTACAAGGCAACCGCTACATCGGTGAAGACGGTGACGCCCAAGCCCACCGTCAGCCCCAAGGCCAAGCAGGAAAGGCTTGAGATGGCAGGCATCAGCGCATCGGTTTACACCTCGCACGTGCCCGCGATTGGCGCGACCATCGACATGGGCAAAACCGCCGAACCCTACTGGCAACCGCTGTTCAAAGGCTACGAGTTCTCCAAACAATGGATGAAGGACCACACGCCCGACGTCATCTTCTTGGTGTACAACGACCACGCCACCGCCTTCAGCTTGGACATGATTCCCACCTTCGCCATTGGCACAGCGGCGCAGTACACCCCCGCCGACGAAGGTTGGGGTCCTCGACCTGTGCCCGTGGTGCAAGGTCACCCCGAGCTTGCATCGCACATCGCGCAGTCGGTGATTCAGCAAGACTTTGACCTGACCATCGTCAACAAGATGGATGTGGACCATGGCCTGACCGTGCCCCTGTCCTTGATGTGTGGGCAACCGGCAGCCTGGCCGTGCCCGGTGATTCCCTTTGCGGTCAACGTGGTTCAGTACCCTGCGCCCAGTGGTCAACGTTGCTTTAACCTCGGCAAAGCCATTGCCAACGCAGTGAAAAGCTTTGATGCGGATCTGAATATCCACATCTGGGGCACCGGCGGCATGAGCCACCAGTTGCAAGGCCCACGCGCTGGCCTGATCAACAAAGATTTTGACAACGCGTTTTTAGACAAGCTGATTACCGACCCGGCTGCGGTAGCGGCCATCCCCCACATCGACTATCTGCGGGAGGCAGGCAGCGAAGGCATTGAATTGGTGATGTGGCTGATTGCGCGCGGCGCGATGAGCGACGTCAACGAAGGCAAGGCCGCGCCGAAAGTGGCGCACCGTTTCTACCATGTACCCGCCAGCAACACAGCGGTGGGCCATTTGATTTTGGAGAACACATGAAAAACATCAAAGTGGCATTGGCCGGGGCAGGCGCATTTGGCATCAAGCACCTGGATGGCATCCAACAGATCGATGGCGTTGAGGTGGTGTCATTGGTGGGACGCGAGTTGCCCAAGACCCAGGAGGTGGCTGATAAATACGGCATTGCCCACGTCACCACCGACTTGCACGAGAGCTTGGCGTTGAAAGATGTGGACGCGGTGATTTTGTGCACGCCCACGCAAATGCATGCCTCGCAGTCCATCGCTTGTTTGAATGCGGGCAAGCATGTGCAAGTGGAAATTCCTTTGTGCGATGTTTACAAAGACGGTGCCGAAGTGGTGGCCTTGCAAAAGCAAACCGGTTTGGTGGCCATGTGTGGCCACACACGCCGCTTCAACCCCAGTCACCAGTTCGTGCACCAGCAGATTCAGGCAGGCCAGTTCCATGTTTTTCAAATGGACGTGCAAACCTACTTTTTCCGTCGAACCAACATGAATGCCTTGGGGCAAGCACGCAGCTGGACCGACCACTTGCTGTGGCACCACGCCGCGCACACCGTCGATTTGTTCGCTTACCAAGCCGGTAGCCCTGTCGTCAAAGCCAATGCGGTGCAAGGCCCGATTCATCCCACACTCGGGATTGCCATGGACATGGGCATTCAATTGCAAGCAGCCAACGGTGCCATTTGCACCCTGTCTCTCAGCTTCAACAACGATGGCCCTTTGGGCTCTTACTTCCGCTACATCGGCGACAGTGCCACCTACATCGCGCGTTACGACGACTTGTTCAATGGCAAGGAAGAAAAAATCGATGTGTCCCAGGTGGCGGTGTCAATGAACGGCATCGAGTTACAAGACCGCGAGTTTTTTGCGGCCATCGGTGAAGGCCGTGAGCCCAATGCGAGCGTGCAGCAAGTGTTGCCGTGCTACCAGGTGCTGCACGACCTGGGGCAACAACTGGCCTGAGGCTCAGAGGCTGACCAAGTGCTTGGGCGTGGCGCTAGGCACGGCGTTCAGGGGAATGCGCTTGTCGAGGGTGATGAGCCGACCTTTGTTTTTCACGGCCAAGGCCAGCAAGTAAGCATCGGTCAGTTGATTGGGAGTGAGCAGTTTGTCGGCGTCAATTTGGGTGGCATCTAACAGGCTCAGGTCGTCTGGCCAAAAAGCATGTTGCGCATGTTGCGTTTCACGGCGCAACATTTCAAACAAGTTTTTCAAGGGTTGTGCGTTGAGATAACTGCTTTGGCTCATGATGCGCAGCATGCCGTTTTGGGTCAGGGGGCAACTCGCCCAGCCGAGGTGCATGTGCTGCGCCATCCATTGGTTGGCAAGCGCGTGGTGCACATGCGCTTGGTCATTCAGGGCGATCAAGACGTTGACATCCAACAAGGCCCGCATCAGATGCCTTCTTCTTCGCGGATGCGGTTCACCAACTCGTTGGTGATGATCACGCCGCGATGTGGCAAGGGCATGAAGCCATATTTCGCCAAGGGCCCTTCGCCGGGTGGCGGGGGTTCTTGCACCCCCAATGTCGTTGGCGACGCATGAAACGAGCGTCGCGCCCATTCGCTGACCACCGTGCCCACGGTTTTCTTTTCGCGCTTGGCGATTTCCTTGGCTGCAAACAGCACATCGTCGTCAATGTCCAGGGTGGTTCTCATGGGGCGTCCTTTTGATGCGTGATGATTTTGCATCAAACATCAACTTTTTTCAAGCCTCAATCCATCATCCCCTCACTCGGTGAACAAATCCACCATCAGTTGACGCAACCACATGTTGGCCGGTTCACGGTTGTACTTGGCGTGCCAAAACAAATGGATGGCGATGTCGGGCAGTTTGAAGGGCAGCGGCGAGGTTTCCAGCTGAAAAGGCGCTGCACACTTTTGCGCGAAGCGCTCAGGCACGGTGGCTATCAGGTCCGAGCTTTGTAAAATATGACCGACGGCCACAAAGTGCGTCACATGCAGTTGGATGTGGCGTTTTATGCCTTTGCGTTCCATCCAGTCGTCCACCTCGCCATGACCTTGAAAACCTAAAAGCTGACCAAGCCAGCTTCGTCTTCATTGCTGATGAATCTCCGTTGCACCGCAAACTCGGTGTCTATGAAAACCGTGGTTGATCGTTCATGACTACCCCCATTTTTTGAAAGCCCCCATGACTGCCTATGTGTTCAACCCACCTGCTGTGCAATCTTTGGCCATTCGCGGCCACGCCGAGCGCTTCCCCATTCACCGTTTGTTTTTTGTGGGCCGCAACTACCATGCGCACGCCATTGAAATGGGCAAGCCGGTGGACAAATCCGTCGAGCGCCCGTTCTACTTCACCAAAGCGCCGCAAACTTTGCTGGCGAGTGGTTCCACCATGCCTTACCCGCCAGAGACCAACAATTTCCACTATGAAATGGAAATGGTGGTGGCGATTGGCAAAGCCGGTTTTCGGATCAGCCATGACCAAGCGCATGAACTGATTTACGGCTATGCCGCAGGCTTGGACATGACCCGCCGCGACTTGCAATTGGTGGCGCGTGACAAAGGCCGTCCTTGGGATTTGGGCAAAGACATTGAACACGGTTCTGTGTGCACCGAGATCGTGCCCATGCCCGGTCACATCATTGACAGCGGCGCGATTGCGCTTGAAGTCAATGGGCAAACCAAGCAGTCATCCAACGTGGACAAGCTGATTTGGAACGTGCGTGAAATCATCGCCGACCTGTCTTTGTTCTACCACCTGCAAGCCGGTGATTTGATTTACACCGGCACGCCCGAAGGTGTGGGCGCGGTGGTGTCAGGCGACAAGATCACCGGAGGCGTGGAAGGTGTGGCCGAGTTGTCATTGCACATCGGCCCAGCGGCTTGAAGCCTCTCAGGTGGGTGGTCGGCTGATGCGGATCATCATCAGCCCGGCTGCCACCAACAGGCCCATGCCTGTCCAGGCCAAGGCATTGGGCACATCGCCCCAGACCACAAAGCCCATCACCACGGCGGTCAACAAGCCCATGTAACGAAACGGTGCAATCACTGTCATGTCCGCTATCCGCGTGGCTTTGATCAGTAAAAAATAACCTGCACTCAAGAACACCGAGGCACCGGCTATCTGCGCCCATTGCAAAGGGGTGACGTTGTACCAAGGGTGAAACAAGGCCCAGATACCGGCCATCACTGTGGCAGTCAGGGCGGTGCTCAAAGTGATCAAGGGGGAGGGCACATGGTCTGGGATGAAATGCACACTCAGGTCGCGCAACGCGTGGCACAAGGTGCCTGCCAAGGCCACCCAAGCCCAATGGTTGAAGCCATCGGCTTGCGGTTGCACCACGCACAACACGCCCACAAAGCCCAAACCAATGATGAGCCAGTGCCGCCAACCGATGCGGTGTTGCAGCAGCAAGGCTGACAGCAAGGCAATCAGCAAGGGGGTGGACATGTTGATGGCCGTGGCATTGGCCAGTGGCATGTTGAACAAGGCGCTCAGATACACCAAGCTGGCCAAACCATCCAAGAACGAACGGATGAACACCCACTTGTGGCCGATGTGCCCCACGGTTTCGCGCCAAGACGCCAGTTGGCGCAAGGCCAGTGACAAGGCCAACAAACCCACTGTGGCCAACAGGCCGCGCAAAAAAATCAGTTGGGGGGCGGGCAAAGATTCGCTGACCTGCTTGGCCAGTGAGTCGTTCATCAAGAAACAAACCATGCCCACCGACATGGCAGCGATGCCATGTCGGTTGTTCAAAGCGATCACAGGGTGTCGATGAAACTGCGCAGCTTGTCGGAGCGGCTGGGGTGCTTGAGTTTGCGCAAGGCTTTGGCTTCTATTTGACGGATGCGTTCGCGGGTCACGTCAAACTGCTTGCCCACCTCTTCCAGGGTGTGGTCGTTGTCCATCTCGATGCCAAAACGCATGCGCAGCACCTTGGCTTCGCGTGGCGTCAGGCCATCCAAGATTTCTTTCACCACATCGCGCAAACCAGCTTGCATGGCGGCTTCGATCGGAGCCGTGTTGGCACCGTCTTCAATGAAGTCACCCAAGTGCGAGTCGTCATCGTCACCGATGGGCGTTTCCATGGAGATCGGCTCTTTGGCGATCTTCATGATCTTGCGGATCTTGTCTTCGGGCATCTCCATCTTCTCAGCCAAGACAGACGCATCGGGCTCGAAGCCAAACTCTTGCAAGTGTTGGCGGCTGATGCGGTTCATTTTGTTGATGGTCTCGATCATGTGCACCGGGATGCGGATGGTGCGGGCCTGATCGGCGATGGAGCGGGTGATCGCCTGGCGAATCCACCAGGTGGCGTAGGTAGAGAACTTATAGCCACGGCGGTACTCGAATTTGTCAACGGCCTTCATCAAACCAATGTTGCCCTCTTGGATCAAATCGAGAAACTGTAAACCGCGGTTGGTGTATTTTTTAGCGATTGAGATGACCAAGCGCAAGTTGGCTTCGATCATTTCTTTCTTGGCATTGCGAGAGGCGCGTTCGCCTTCATTCATCCGCTTGTTGATGTCTTTCAACTCGGCAAGCGGCACCACCACACGGGTTTGGATGTCCAGCAATTTCTTTTGCAGCTCTTGGATGGCTGGGATGTTGCGGGTCATGGTGACCGACCAAGGCTTGCCAGCTGCCGATTGCTTTTCAACCCACTTGAGGTTGAGCAGATGGGTTGGGAACTCTTTGATGAACATTTGTTGGGGCATGCCGCAGCGCTCCACGATGATGCGACGCAGCTCGCGCTCTTTCTTGCGGACGTCGTCGACCTGTCCACGCACCAGATCGCAAAGCTTTTCGATGGTGCGGGCAGTGAAACGGATGGTCATCATCTCTTCGCTGATGGCCTTTTGTGTCTTCATGTAGGCAGGTGTGCCATAGCCTTCTTTGTCGAAGGTTTTGTGCAGCTTCTCAAACAGCGCATGCATGCGGTCCAAACGTATCAAGGCTTCGGCCTTGAGCTCTTCGAGTTTTTTGGTCAACGCCTTGGAGCCGCCTTTGCCGTCGTCATCATCGCTGTCATCGAACTCATCAAAGTCCTCTTCGGCCACATAGTCATCCGCCTCGTTGGCATTGATGAAGCCATCGACAACGGTAGAAATGACCACCTTGCCCTCGCGGATGTCAGCAGTCATGCGCAAAATTTCGGCGATGGTGGCGGGAGAGGCGCTGATCGCTTCCATCATGGCCATCAAACCGCCCTCAATCCGCTTGGCAATTTCAATTTCGCCTTCGCGGGTCAACAACTCGACCGTGCCCATTTCACGCATGTACATGCGCACCGGGTCGGTGGTGCGACCGAATTCCGAGTCAACGGTTGCGAGCGCGGCCTCGGCCTCCTCTTCGGCTTCTTCTTCACTGGCCACAGTGGGGCCGGTGTTGGTGATCAAGAGGGTTTCAGCGTCGGGTGTTTGTTCGTAAACCTGCACACCCATGTCGTTCAACATGGTGTTGACGACTTCCAGGGTTTCGGCATCAACCAATTTGTCGGGCAAATGGTCTGAGATTTCACCGTGGGTCAGGTAGCCGCGTGTTTTGCCCAGCTTGATCAGTGTTTTCAAGCGCGAGCGACGCTTGGCCAAGTCTTCCTCTGACAAAACCGCCTCATCCAAGCCAAATTCTTTCATCAAGGCGCGTTCTTTGGCCTTGCTGATCTTCATGCGAAGCGGCTTGACCTTTTCGCTGCTGGCCAAGCTTTCTTCGGCGAATTCGGCTTCAAGGTCAACAATCTCCTCGTCGACTGGCAAAGCTTTGAGTGCGGCTTTGCCTTTGGCAGCAGCTTGTGTGGTCTTTTTAGCCGGTGCTGCTTTTTCTGCGCTGGGTTTGGCTGGGGCTTTGGCCACAGGCTTGACAGCTTTGATCGGGGCTTTGGCAACGGTTTTGGCAACAGCCTTTTTCGCAGGTGCTTTCGCAGGTGCTTTCGCAGGTGCTTACGCAGGTGCTTTGACAGCAGGCTTGGCTGCGGCTTTCACCACTTTTTTTGCCACGGGTTTGGCCACGGTCTTGGTGGGGGCTGGTTTTTTAGCAGGCATGTCGATCCTCGAACAACATAAGAAAAAACGCCTCAGCAGAGGCGGTATGGCATGGTCAGTGAGGGCAAACAAGTTGGTGGGCGAACATTTGGTGTGCAGTCCTTGCGGTGGGTGGCGGGTTGTGAAATCGGTGTCACGGTTGGCCGAATCCGGAGGTGCTGCTGTCGCGCTTGTTGATCAATTATACCAGAGGCACTGCTTTCAAGACCGCCAATCGGGCATTCAACACCCTGATCTGTGCATAGGCAGCCGGGTCTGTTGCCATGCGCTGCGTCAGTTCATCAATTTGTGAGGCGAGTTGTGCTTTCTCCAAACCTTGCAAGATGCTTTGCAACTCACCTGGGTCGTTGTCTATGTCTGCAGGGGCTTCATCAATCAATCTGGCCAGGGTGGCTTCATGCGGGTGTTCGCGTAAACCTTCACGCAAGGCAGCCAAGGGTTGCACCCCATTTTCATGCCACTGTTGGTCGATCCAAGCCAGTAAAACACCGTGGGGCGCTGGTAAATCGATCAGCATCTTGTGTTGGTGGTGTGACAGCGAGCCCCACTGAACCATGTCGGCAAACAAGATCTGCAAAGCGCGGTCTTGCCTGCTGGGTGCTTTGCGGCGAAGTGGCAGCGCACGCGCTGCCAGACTCGACCGTGCTTGGCTCAGATGGTTGGCGGCAGTTGCAGGCGCCTTGCCTCTGGGTGTTCTGGCAGATTGATTGAGCGCTTGGCCATGCCACAGGTTATGTAATTCGCGGTTACCAATGCCCACCAAATCCGCAATCTCACCGAGCAACTGTGTTTTCAAAACACCATCGGGCATCGCCAACCAAAGCGGCTTGGCTTGTGCGGCCAGCAGGGCGCGGCCTTCTGCCAGGTCAATATCGCATCCCTCGCGGGCGACCTCGAGCAAAAAACGCGACAGCGGCGTTGCATCAGACACCAAGCGTGCAAAAGCTTCGCTGCCATGGGTGCGCACAAAACTGTCAGGATCATGCTCAGCGGGTAGAAACAAAAATTTGACATTGCGCACATCGGTGGCAAAGGGCAAGGCGCCGTCCAATGCTTTGCGCGCCGCTCGTCTGCCAGCAGCGTCACCGTCGAAACTGAACACCACCGAGTCAGTGAAACGAAAGAGTTTTTGCACATGGTCGCTTGTGCAAGCGGTGCCCAGCGTGGCCACGGCATGTGGGAAACCCAGTTGGGCCAAGGCCACCACATCCATGTAACCCTCGGTCACCAGCACATAACCGGCTTCACGCAAAGCGGTGCGGGCTTCATATAAACCGTAGAGCTCACGTCCTTTGCTGAACACTGGGGTCTCAGGTGAATTGAGGTACTTGGGTGTGCCCTCGCCCATCACCCGCCCGCCAAAGCCGATGCATTCGCCTTTGACATTGCGTATCGGAAACATGATCCGATCGCGGAACCGGTCGTAGCGCTTTTCTTCTTCGCCCTCTTCGGCATTGGCAATCACCAAACCAGATTCAACCAACAAGGGATCTTGGTAATCTGCAAACACACTGGCCAGGTTGCGCCAACCATCCGGCGCATACCCCAGACCAAATTGCTTGGCGATTTCGCCAGACAAGCCCCGCGATTTGAGGTAGGCCACAGCCTGTGGCGCAGATTTCAGGTGTTTGCGAAATGAGTCACCGGCTTTCTCCAATACATCGTTCAAGGTGGCTTGGCGGTGACGTTGCTGCTGTGCGCGTTGCCGCTCCAGCGGATCCGAATCATCTTCGGGCACTTGCAAGCCGTAGGCTTGCGCCAGGTCTTTCACCGCCTCAACAAAATTCATCCCCGCGTGTTCCATCAAAAAACCGATGGCATTGCCATTTTTGCCACAGCCAAAGCAATGGAAAAACTGCTTGCTCGGGCTGACTGTGAAGGACGGGGATTTCTCCCCGTGGAAGGGGCAAAGCCCCATGTAATTGGCGCCGCCCTTTTTCAGCTGAACATAGCGGCCCACCACCTCAACCGCATCGGTGCGAGCCAGCAGTTCTTGGATGAAGGCTTGCGGAATCGCCATGCGATCAGTCGCCGCTCACACGGCCTTCTCGGCGAGGGTCGGCTGCGCCGAACCATTCTGATCCTTGGCGTTGGATACCTTGCAAACCACTGGGCATGTCGACTTCCAGCAGCACATGGTTTTTGCTCTTCAAGGTGTTGAGCGTGTTTTGGGGGAAGACGCCTTTTTCGAGCAGCAAGATGCCATCGGGCTTGACCACGCCTGAGTGGGGCATGTTGAACGCCTGCTGGGCATTTTGGTTCCAGTGCAACATGGCCCACAGGCTTTGCGCAGTGAAGTGGATGATCAAGCTGCCGCCTGGACTGCCCAGACTCGCCACCACCGGACCCGCCTCGCCATGGCCAGTTTGTTCAAACACCAACACCGGGTTCATGGAAGAGCGGGGACGTTTGTTGGCTTGGACCCGATTCGCGATCGCCTGGCCTGTGGCGTCAAAAGGGGCAAAGCTGAAGTCGGAGAGTTGGCTATTGAGTAAAAAGCCACCCGGTTTGCCCATGTTGACCATGATGCGCGAACCAAAACTGGTTTCGATGCTGCTGGTCATGGAGACGCTGTTGCCCAGACCATCCTCGATGCTGATGTGGCTGGTGCCTTGCTCGGGTTGCTCGGGCATCGGTGCAAAGCTGGTGTTGGCGAGAGCAGGTTGACCTGCAGTGGCTTGGCTCATGCGCAATGGACCGATCAGCGCGGCGCGTTGTTGCAAATAGCTCGGCGCGAGCATGTTGCCCCATTGACCACCGGGCGCTTTGACAAAGTCAGGGTCAGCCACATAGACCGCCCGGTCCGCAAATGCCAAGCGTGCAGCTTCGTTGTAGTTGTGCAGCCAGGCGGCATCAGGCACCACCGTGTTGCGCTCGGCCCAAGGCGTTGGTGTGGCTTGGGCGGCTGAGCTGGCCGCCAAGATGCCCATGACTTGTCCCATGGCAAGCAAGCCTGAGCTGGGTGGCGGTGCGCCACACACCTTGACGGCTTTGCCCGCTGATCCAGCATGGCTGAAGCACAAGGGTTCACGCACCGTGCTGCGGTAGCGGGCCATGTCATGCATGGTCAACAAACCGGGGTTGTTGGGGTGTTGAGACACCTTGTTGACAACCAACTGCGCCAGCGGGCCCTGGTAAAAAGCATCTGCGCCGTCTTTGGCCAAGAGTTTGAGCACTTGGGCCAAGCCAGGGTTTTTCAACACATGACCCACAGGCAGTGGTTGGCCATTGGGTTTGTAGAAATAGGGCGCAGCTTGCAGGTCTCTGCGCAATGGTCGGTTAGCCAGCAACAAGGCATGCAGGCGCGGGCTGATTTTGAAGCCCCGTTCGGCCAGAGTGATCGCGGGTTGAAACAGTTTGGCCCATGCCAATTTGCCGTGTTGGCGGTGCGCATCTTCAAGCATGCGCAACACACCAGGCACGCCCACCGCGCGGCCACCGACGGCGGCTTCTGTGACCGACATCAACAGGCCATTGTTGAACATGAAGAGTTCCTCATGGGCCAGGTGGGGGGCGGTTTCTCGTCCATCGAACACCTGTGTTTTCTGGCCATCGTGGTGCAGCAAAAAAGCCCCGCCACCGATACCGCTCGACTGCGGTTCGACCAAAGTCAACACCAGTTGCACGGCAATCGCTGCATCCACAGCAGAGCCGCCGGCTTTGAGGATCTGGTAACCCGCGTCCGCTGCCAAGGGATTGGCTGCAGACACGCCGCGGTTTTTCAGGTTCCAGCCGGGCTTGGCCTGGAAGCCCGTGGCGGCTTCGGGTTGCGCAGGCGCAATTGCTTTTTCATTGGCCAAGGCGGGTGCAGCGCTGGCTGCTAAGACGGCTGTAATCAGCACCGCAAGGCTGTGTTGACGCCATATTTGGGCAGCGATGGCGGTGTTCGAGGCGTATGACATCTGAAACCTTGCTTATTTCGGGGGCAGGCGAATGGCGCCGTCCAGGCGAATCACTTCACCATTGAGCATGTCGTTGTCAAGGATGTGCAGCACCAACTTGGCGTAATCATTTGGGGTGCCCAGGCGCGACGGGAAAGGCACGCCAGCAGCCAAGGCTTCTTGCACGTCCTTGGGCATGGAGAACATCATGGGGGTGCCGAAAATGCCTGGCGCAATGGTCATGTTACGGATACCGAGTTTGGACAGGTCACGCGCAATCGGCAGGGTCATGCCCACGATGCCGCCTTTGGAAGCCGAGTAAGCCGCTTGGCCAATTTGCCCATCGTAGGCGGCCACCGAGGCGGTGGAAATCAACACGCCACGCTCACCTGTTGCCTCGGGGGTGTTGCTGCTCATGGCTTGGGCTGCCAAGCGGATCATGTTGAAACTACCGACCAGGTTGATGCTGATGGTGCGTTGGAAACCGGCCAGCAGATGGGGGCCCGTTTTGCCCACCGTACGCTCTGCGGTGGCAATGCCTGCGCAGTTGACCAAGCCAGACAACTTGCCCAGGCTTTGCGCCTTGGCCACCGCGGCGCTGGCGTGTTCTTCATTGCTCACGTCGCAGTGCACAAAAGCGCCACCGATCTCAGCCGCAATCGCCTGACCTTTTTCATCCTGCATGTCGGCAATGACCACCTCGCCGCCCTGTTGGGCGAGCATCCTGGCGGTCCCTTCGCCCAAACCGGATGCGCCGCCGGTGACGATAAATACATTGTTTTTGATTTGCATCTTTGCCTTTCAACTTGAAAACACAGGGGCCTGAGGATCCTGACCCAGCCAAAAGATTATGGCAGTGCCAGCCTGAGAGAATATGGCGATGACTGCAACCTCTTCACCCATGAACACTTTTTCTCGCCATCTCTTGTTGGCTGGCTTGCTGGTATTGGTTGCCTGCGCGACACCGCCTGCCCCAGCCCCCACGCCCACACCTGAGGTGCGAGCACCTGAGCCCAAGAAGATGCCCAAAATCGGTTTGGCCCTGGGTGGCGGCGCGGCCCGCGGGTTCGCGCACATTGGGGTGCTACAGGTGTTGGAAGAAGAAGGCATCAAGCCGGACTTCATCGCTGGCACATCTGCAGGCAGTTTGGTGGCGGCTTTTTATGCCAGCGGCAAAACCGGGGGGCAATTGACCTGGTTGGCTGACGCCATGGATGAATCGCAGTTAACTGACTGGACCTTGCCTTTCGCTGGGCGGGGCGTGTTGCGAGGTGAGGCGCTGGGCAAGTACATCAACAGCCAACTCAATGGTTTGAAGATCGAGGACATGAAAATTCCCTTGGGCATCGTGGCCACCGATTTGCAAACGGGCGACGGCATTTTGTTTCGCCGCGGCGATGTGGCCACCGCCGTGCGGGCCTCCAGCGCTGTGCCCTCGGTATTTGAGCCAGTGCGCATTGGCAACCGCGACTATGTCGATGGCGGTTTGGTCTCCCCCGTGCCGGTGCTGTATGTGAAACAAATGGGTGCGCAATACATCATTGCGGTGGACATTTCTAGCCGCCCTGAAGACGCGAAAACCAGTGACATTTTCAAGGTGCTGTTGCAAACATTCAGCATCATGGGTAAGAGCATCAGCCTGCTCGAATTTCCGCATGCCAATGTCGTTGTCAGGCCCGAATTGCACAGCGTCGGCAGCGCTGAATTCTCTGCGCGCAAAAAAAGTATTGAAGCCGGCCGGGCTGCCATGAAGCAAGCCCTGCCACAGGTCAAGGCTGCTTTGGCACGATGAAAAAAGCCCGCGTTGAGCGGGCTTTGTTGCACAACCACGGGGGGGTGATTAACGCTTGCGTGCGGCAGGCTTGGCAGTTGCAACGTTGGAGGTGACCACCGCTTGCATGTTGGCTTCAGCCGCTTCAGTGGCTTGTTTCACTGCTTTTTGCACGCTTTCAAAAGCGGTTTGGCTGGCAGCAACCGCGCTTTTGATCATGGCCACAGCGGACTCAGAGCCAGCAGGTGCATTTTTGCTAGCAGCATCAACCAAACCAGCGACGGCTTTTTGTGCCTCAGTGGCTTTTTCTTCTACCGCTTTGGTGAACTCACCGCTGGTGGAAGAGGCGATGTCATATAGGTGGCGGCTGAAAGAGTTGACTTTGTCAGCCATGGGTTGGAGGTAACCTGCTTGCAGGGCCATCAGCTCTTGCAGGTCTTTGACGCTCAACATGGCTTGTGTGTGCTTGAGGTTGTCTTGCATGGCTGCTTTGGCGGTCGCCAGGTTCAGTTCAACCATTTTTTCAAGGCCGAAGAAGGCTTTTTCGGACAGGCCGAAAAGGTCTTGGATGTTGGCTTTATGTGAAGCAATCATTTGTTCTGGGGTCATCATGGTGAGTTTCCTTGGGTTGAGTTGATGGTCATTGCTGCGGTGCTGTGATGTTGCAGCGCAACATGGCATGAAGTATAGGGTTAGCCCTAGGGAAAACAAGTGGGTTTTGTTGCATTGCAGCAAATTAGAGCGGGTTATCTAAACAGGCCAATCCGCTTCGCACATCCAGTGCATGGGCTGGCCGTTATCGGGGTGTGTCAGGCCAAGGGCCAGGGCATGCAGCATCAGCCTGCCCGAGCGGGCCAAGACCGAAGGCGGGGCATAGAGCGCATCACCCCAGATCGGATGTCCGATCGCTTGCAGGTGGACCCGCAGTTGGTGGGATCTGCCGGTTTGCGGCTGCAACAGCAGCAAGGAGCCAGACAAATGGCGGTGGTGCGCCAGGCAGCGCCATTGGGTCAGGCTGGGCTTACCCAAGGGGTCAATGATGTGCAGGGGGCGGTTGGGCCAGTCAAGCAAGATTGGCAAGTCGATGGTTTGCCAGTCGGTGCTGTGGGGGACGATGCCTTCTACCCAGGCCAAATACGCCTTGTGCACCTGCCGCACCTCGAAAGACAGGCTGAGTTTTCGCTGCATGTCTGGATTCAAGGCGAAAACCATCAGCCCTGAAGTGGCCTGATCCAACCTGTGCACCACCAATGCACTTGGATGGGTCCTCTGGAGCCTGGACCACAGACAGTCTTGTTTGTCAGGTCCTTTGCCAGGCACACTGAGTAAACCGCTGGGTTTGTTGACCACCAGCAAGCCAGCGTCTTGGTAAATGATCTGCAGGGGGGTATCTGCAGGCAGGGGCGCGTTGGCGGTCATGGCATCAGTTTGCTGATGGGACCAGCCGCCGCACCGTGGCGAGTGTGTTTGTCCACACGCCGTCTTCATCGCAGGCCAGGTCATGCCTGTCGGGCATGCTGCGCAGCCAGGTCAACTGCCGCTTGGCCAATTGCCGGCTGGCTGCGATGCCTTTGTCTCGCAACGCCGACAGGTCTTTGCCAGACAAAGGGTGACCACCCGCTGTGTCCAATGCCTCCCACACTTGTCGGTAGCCCACGCAGCGCATCGACGGCAAGTCTGGGTGCAAATCGCCGCGCTGGCGCAACTGCTGGACCTCCTCAACCAAGCCTTGTTGGAGCATGTCGTCAAAACGTTGGGCAATGCGTTGGTGCAACCAAGACCGATCTTGCGGCGCCAAAGACAGCAAGGCGATACGCGGCCCAGCCACCCGGGTGGCGCCAAAAAAAGACGACAAGGGCTGCCCGGTGAGCTGCCACACTTCCAAGGCACGGGAAATCCGTTGTGCATCATTGGGCGGCAAGCGGGCAGCCGTCTGGGGGTCCACCAAGGCGAGTTCGGTGTGCAAGGCCGGCCAACCCAAGGCCATGGCTTTGGTCTCAATCTCGGTTCGCACTGCTGGGTCGGCCAGGGGCAAATCGTCCAAGCCCTCCCTGAGTGCTTTGAAATACAACATGGTGCCGCCCACCAGCAAAGGCAGTTTGCCTCGGGCTTGTATTTCATGGATCAAACGGGCAGCATCACGCGCAAATTCAGCTGCACTGTATGCCTGCAAGGGGTCACGGATACCGATCAAATGGTGCGGCACACTGGCCAATTCATCGGCTGAAGGCTTGGCCGTGCCGATGTCCATGCCCTGGTAGACCAAGGCCGAGTCGGCACTGATGATTTCAAGGGGGATGTGCTGGGCCAACCGCAAAGCCAGCGCGGTCTTACCCGAGGCGGTAGGCCCGGCAATCGCCAGCGCCTGCCAGTCTGGAATCGACTCAATGGTTGTTGAGAGATTGGCCATGCCATTGCACCAAGGTCCAAGCCGTCAAGGCCAAAATCGTGGCCCAAAAAGCCACCCCATGCGCCAGCGGAAACAAGGTGCCATCGATGCTTTCACCAAGCCAAGCGCCTGTCACAAAAGCCGCCAACATCATCAAAAAACCATTGAGCGCAGAGGCTGCGCCAGCTGACAAAGGAAAGGGACCCAACGCACCACTTTGACCAATGGGTTGGTGGATACCGTGGGCCAAGATCATGGGGTACATGGCCAGCACCAGGCCAGTGGCAGTGGCTGAATCGGTATAGACCAGCAGGCACAGCAAACACCCACTGAGTGCGCTTGACGCACCGGCCCATGCAATCGTTTGACGCATGCCAATGCGGCGCAACAAATAGCGACAAACAATCGTTCCAACAATGTAGACCACCGACATCGACGATAACACCCAACCCAACTCAAGACCTGTGAGGTGCAGCACCTGGATGAACACGAAAGCCGAAGTGGCCAAATAGGTGAACAAGGCCCCATAAGCCGCCAAGGAAAGCAGGGCAAAGGCGCGAAACGTGGGGTGACGCAAAACGTCCAGCCAAATACGCAGCATGTTGGGGAAATGCAATGCCTCAGGGTTGCGGGTCTGGATGGTTTCCTCGAACCGCCATGCCACCACCCCGAGCGTGAACAACGCATACAAAGCAACCGATGCCAACGCCCATTGCCAGCCCCAGTGCTGGCTTAAAAAGCCACCCAAAGGGGGGCTGGTGCATGCCAACACACCCAGTCCTGTCATGGCCTTGGACATGACCTTGGCCCCTTCGAGTGGCTGGTAAAGATCGCGCACCACGGCCCGGGCGCTGGTGATCACCGCACCCATCGCGGCACCTTGCACCACCCGCCAACAGACCAACGTTTCGATGGAAGTGCTCAACACACAGCCAATCGCAGCCGCACTGTAAGCTGCCAGGCCAAACAACATGATCGGGCGTCTGCCCACCTTGTCGGAAAACGGCCCCCACAGCAACTGTGAAATACCAAAGGCCAGCAACAACCCTGTGAGGGTGTACTGGACCATGCTGACACTGGCCTGCAAATCTGCAGCCAGGCCAGGCAAGCCCGGCAAGTACAAATCGGTAGACACCGGTTGCAAACCAATCGCCAGTGAGAGCAGGGCGATGACCAGGTAGGTGGGCATCAGCGACCTCTCAAAAAAAGTTTGTCTAAATCACCCATGCCCAGTTGCCGCCAGGTCGGGCGACCATGGTTGCACTGGTCGGCGCGTTCGGTGACTTCCATTTGCCGAAGCAAAGCATTCATTTCTTCCAAGCTCAGTTGCCGGTTGGCGCGCACCGCAGCGTGGCAAGCCATGGCAGCCAAGACATCGTCGCGCGCACGTTGCAGCACCTGATGGGCATCGTGTTGGGCCAACTCGGACAGGACGCTGCGTGCCAGCGCAACCGCATCGGCTTGGGCCAGGGTGGCAGGGACGCTGCGCACCACCAGCGACTGGGCGGACAGGCTTTCGATCTCCAACCCTAGACTGCGCAGGGTGTCGGCATGGTTGTCCACCGTGGCCGATTCTTCAGGCGTGGCGGCAAAAGAGGCAGGGATCAACAAGGCCTGACTTTGCACGCTGTGCTGGGTCAGTTGGGTTTTCAGGCGCTCATACACGATACGTTCGTGCGCGGCATGCATGTCCACCACCACCAAACCTTGGTTGTTCTCGGCCAAGATGTAAACGCCTTGCAACTGCGCCAAGGCCTTGCCCAAAGGCCATTCGCCAGCGGGCAGGGGTTGTGCCTCGGTGTTCTGGGTGGATGCAGCATCTTGGCTTGGCGTTGGGTTGCTGGAAGGCCAAAGTGCGCTCAAATCGTTCACCACATGGCCTGCGCCGCTCCAAGGCAAGCCGGTTTGAAAAGCCGAAGCCTGCCCAAACGATTGCAAGGATGCAATGGCTTCTTGGCGCTCTTGAAAAGGGCTGGGGTTGGTTAAGGCATGGCTCAGGCCAGCGCGTGACACCGACAAAGCTTGCGACAACGCGTGTTGCACGGCTTGGTGTACTTCCCGGCTGTCGCGAAAACGCAGTTCGATTTTGGTGGGGTGCACGTTCACATCCACACGTGTCGGGTCCATGCTGATGTACAGGGCATACACCGGTTGGCGTTGGCCGTGCAACACATCTTCATAAGCACTGCGAGCCGCGTGGCTCAGCACCCGGTCGCGCACATAGCGGCCATTCACATAGGCAAATTGATGATCAGCCCGCGCCCGCGCTGCATCCGGCAAACCCGCGCGACCCACGACACGCACACCGCCGTGCTGGTGGTCGATGGCGATCGAGGTTTGAACAAAGTCTTCGCCCAATACATCGGCCAAGCGCAGGTTCAAACCTTCGGCATGGGTGTGGGCACGCCACTGGGCGCTGAGCTTGCCGTCGTGCCACAAGGCAAAGCCCACATCGGGACGGGCGAGTGCATGACGCCGCAAAGACTCCAGGCAATGCGCCCACTCGGTGGCGGTGGACTTCAAAAATTTTCGCCGCGCTGGTGTACTGAAAAACAGCTCCTTGACCTCCACCGTGGTGCCGACATGGCGTGCCACCGGGCGCAGTTCGCCACTGCGGGCATCGAGTTGCATGGCGTGGTCTTGTTGCGCGGTGCGCGACGACATGCTGAGTTCAGACACAGCGGCAATCGCGGCCAAGGCTTCCCCGCGAAAGCCCATGGTGGCGACCGATTCGAGGTCCAGCAAACTGCTGATCTTGCTGGTGGCGTGTCTGCGCAGGGCCAAGGGTATATCGGCGGCTTCCAAGCCGATGCCGTCATCCTCTACGCTGACCATTCTTACGCCACCTTCAGCCAAGCGCACAGTCACTTGACTGGCTCCCGCATCCAAAGCGTTGTCGACCAATTCACGCACCACGGAAGCGGGTCGTTCAACCACTTCACCGGCTGCAATTTGGCTGATCAGTTCATCAGGGAGTTCGCGTATGGGGCGTCGCGTGGACAAGGGTGGATTCACCGAGGGGATTCTAGAGGAGCAAATGCAGTCGACTCAGCCACAAAAGTGCTGCCTGCAGCGTTGATAATGCCCGCATGGACATCATCAACTTGCTCATGGATTTCATCCTACATATCGACCAGTACCTGGAGATGTTCATCCAAACCCATGGCGTTTGGGTATATGCCCTTTTGTTTCTGGTGATCTTTGTCGAAACAGGTGTGGTGGTCATGCCTTTTTTGCCAGGCGACTCCTTGCTGTTTGTGGTGGGTGCGATGGCTGGGGCAGGCTTGCTTAACCTGCCCTTGGTCTTGAGCTTGTTGCTGATTGCCGCGATCTTGGGGGACCAATGCAATTACCTGATTGGCCGCTATTACGGAAATGTGCTGCTGCAAAGCCAGTCGCGTTTTTTCAATCGCAAAGCCTATGACCAAGCCCATGCCTTTTATGTGCGCTTTGGTGGGGTAACCATCGTGCTTGCCCGCTTCATGCCGTTTGTTCGCACATTCGCGCCGTTTGTGGCCGGTGTCGCCAACATGGACAGGCAACGTTTCACCTTCTTCAATGTGGTGGGTGCGGTGATTTGGGTGGTGGGGATTGGCGTGGCTGGGTATTTGTTTGGCCACATCGGTTGGGTCAAAGCCAACTTGGAAAAAGTGATTTGGGCTTTGATCCTGATCCCAGGCTTGCTGGCGCTGTGGGGGGCATGGCGGGCGCGGTTATCAGGTTGATCTTTTGCGTGCCAAGGGTGGGTTGCGCAAAAAATAATTCTCTATGCCAAGCATCAGTGCATTGGTCAATTTGACTTGGTAGGTTTCGCTCACCAGCAGTTGCTCCTCTTGGGGATTGCTGATGAATGCCGTCTCAACCAACAGACTGGGAATGTCCGGCGCCTTGAGTACCGCAAACCCCGCTTGCTCAACCTTGGGTTTATGCAATTTGCCAACTTGGCGTATTTGCCCGAGCAATTCATTGCCCAGCTTGAGGCTGTCGTTGATTTGGGCGGTTGTGCTCATGTCCAGCAGGGCGCGTTGAACATGCTGGTCTTGCACTTTGATGTTCAAGCCACCGATCGCATCGGCCGAATTTTCTTTGGTCGCCATCCATCGTGCAGCTGCACTGGAGGCCGCCCCTTGACTCAATGCAAACACGCTCGCGCCCCTGGCTTGTGGGTTCATGAATGCATCTGCATGCAAGCTGATGAACAGGTCAGCTTGCACCTTTTGTGCCTTTTGCACCCGTATATGCAATGGCAAAAAGAAATCAGCATCCCGGGTCAGGTAGGCGCGCATGGGCAGCTGACCATGCTTGGTGGTCAAGACCGTGTTGTTGATTCTCTCTTTGAGGCGATGTGCGATTTGCAGCACCACATCTTTTTCGCGTGTGCCGTTGGGGCCAATCGCACCTGGGTCTTCCCCCCCATGACCAGGGTCCAAGGCCACCACCACCATGCGGTCTACCAATGGTTTGCTTGCCTGGACGGGTTTGCTGGCCTGGTCCGCCAATTTGGGCGACACGGCAGCGGGGGGATTGGTTGCTGGCCCTTGGCTGTGTCCCGCAATCAAGTCACCCAATGGGTCTTGGCTGGCGTCTGATTTCAAAAGCTCGGCAATCAAGGCTTCCAGGGGGTCTGCTTCTTTGAGGGGGAACAAGTCCAAGACCAAGCGGTGTTGAAATGTTGACTGACCTGACAACACAGGCGCCAAGGTGAAGACTTGCGGCTTGACCGCTTGACGCAAATCGAGCACCAAGCGAACGGTGCTTGCATTGAACTGACCCACACGCACACCCAAGATAAACGGGTCATCACTGCGCACCTTGCCCACCAACTCGCGAAGCGCCGCGTTCAATTCAATGCCTTCAATGTCCACCGCCAAACGGGGTGGTTGCTCGACAAAGGTTTGTTGCGTGCGCAAAGCGGTATCGGATTCGATCGTGACCCGGGTGTAATCAGTGGCAGGCCAGACCCGAACCGCCACGATCCCGGCGCCCCGCGCCAACTGTGCGTGTCCGAGCATCAAAACCAAACTGCTGCCTTTGAGCCATTGACGGCGAGAAATCGGCGGGACCGTCATGGCATCAGCCCTTGACCTAAAAGGCTTTGCGCCTGCAGTTGCACCGTCCTGCTGGTGTCTGGGTTGACCAGCAATTGAACCGCCAGGTCTGGGGTGGGCAAACTGCCTGCAGCTTTGTCAGGCCACTCGCACAGTTTCAAACCTGGACTGGCAAACACCTCGCGAAAGCCAGCGTCCTCCCATTCGCGCGGGTCGGTAAACCGGTAGAAATCAAAATGCCAAATGGCTTGCTGACCAAGGTCGGTGGTGAGTTCATAAGGTTCGACCACGGCATAGGTTGGGCTCTTGATGCGCCCAGTCACGCCCATGGACCGCAGCAGGTAACGCACCAAGGTGGTTTTGCCAGCACCCAACTCTCCTTGCAAATACACCGTGGCTTGGCCCCATGCAGGATGCAGAACCATCGCTTGCGCAAATGCTTCGCAGGCCTGTTCATCCGGCCAGTGCAGTGTTTTTACAATCGGCATTTCATTCCAAAGGCTATCGTGTCCATCCAACCGCAGCAGTTGCTCGCGTCCCTGCAAACCTGGGGACGGCAATTGGGATTCTCCCAAATTGGCGTGGCCCCGGTTGACCTGTCTGCAGCCGAGCCTGGTTTGCTTGCTTGGTTAGACAAAGGTTTTCATGGAGAGATGGCGTACATGGCCTCGCATGGCCTGCGTCGCGCACGGCCCGCCGAGCTGGTGCCTGGCACGCTGAGCGTCATCACCGCACGCATGGATTACCTGCCCAGACCGCATCCCTGGCAAGGTGCGGATGAGGCAAACGAGTGGGTAACGATGGAATGGGCACGTTTGCATGACCCGCAAGCTGCCGTGGTGTCGGTGTATGCCAGGGGACGCGATTACCACAAGGTGATGCGCCAACGGCTGCAACAGCTTGCCGACTTGCTGCAGCAACACATCGGACCGCTGGGGCACCGGGTGTTTTGCGATTCGGCACCGGTGCTGGAAGCGGAATTGGCGGTGCGCAGTGGCATGGGGTGGCGTGGCAAACACAGCTTGGTGTTGCAGCGCGACGCGGGTTCATTTTTCTTTTTAGGCGAATTGTTCGTCGACCTGGCCATGACAGCCACGCCCCCTGTCAGCGACCATTGTGGCAGTTGCACATCATGCATCGATGTGTGTCCGACCCAAGCCATCGTGGCGCCATACCAGTTGGATGCCAGGCGCTGTATTTCTTACCTGACCATCGAACATGCCGGGCCAATTCCGCTGGAGCTCAGGCCTTTGATGGGCAACCGCATTTACGGCTGTGACGATTGCCAGCTCGTTTGCCCGTGGAACAAGTTTGCCAAACGCAGTGCCTTGCCCGATTTTGATGAGCGCCATGGATTGGGGGTCGCGCACCTGGTGCAGCTGTTTGCTTGGACAGCGCAGGACTTTGACCGATACACCCAGGGCAGCGCGATCAGGCGCATCGGCCATGAGCGTTGGTTGCGCAACATCGCGGTGGCCTTGGGCAACGCAGTCAGCACCACCGCAGACCCCGCCCTTCAAGGTGAGTTGTGTCATGCGCTTGAACGCCGTCTTGGACATGAAAGTGCTTTGGTCAGAGAGCACGTGCTATGGGCACTGTCAGTCAAGCGTCAAACCACAGCGCTGGAGGGTTCAGACTTGACATAGATCATGTTTCTAGCGCGATGGCCCATACCTGGCAATTGAAGGTGTTGGAACAGGGCATGCATTGCGCAAGGTTTGATCGATACCAAGGACTGGTCTTGCGTTAACTGTTCAAGCCGCGGTAAAGCATAGAACCGGCCAAGGCGTAAAGCAGCAGGGCAAAGACGCGCTTGAGTTTGCTCACTGGCCAGCGGTGAGCCATGCGCGCCCCTATCGGTGCAGTGAACACGGTGCTGACACAAATCACCAGCAATGCTGGCAGCCAAATGTAGCCATACGACATGGCAGGTGTACCGGTGACCGACCAACCGCTGATCACATAGCCCACGGCATTGAACAAAGCGATGGGGAAACCCAGTGCGGCACTGGTGGCCACCACTTGGCGCATGGGAACGTTGCACCAGACCATGAAGGGCACACTCATGAAAGCGCCGCCTGCGCCCACCAAGCCCGACACCACACCGATCAAGCCGCCAGCAGCGGTTTGACCGACCGGGTCGGGCATGTCACGCGAGGGCTTGGGTTTGCGGTCGAGCAGCATTTGCGTGGCTGAAAAAGCTGCAAAGCCCGCAAACACCAAGGCCAGCACAGCGCCATTGATGAACGCGAACAGCCACAAGCTGGAGATCAAACTGCCCACAATCAAACCAGGGGTCAGGCCTTTGACCAGGTCCCAGCGCACTGCACCGATTTGGTGGTGCATCCGGGTGCTGGCCAAGGAGGTGACAACGATGGTGGACATGCCGGTGGCAATCGCCATTTTGACAGCCAAGGCGTTTTCCAGATCCAAACCGTTGTGAAACATGAAAGTAAGGATGGGGATGAGGACCAGCCCACCACCGACACCCAATAAGCCTGCCAAGAACCCTGTCAAGATACCCAAAAAGGCCAGGGCCAGCAATATCCAAGTCAACAGTGAATCCAATCAGTGAGAAGGGGTGTCTGCAAGGTTCCACCGGATCGTCATCCTGAACGAAAGGTTCAGGTGGGCGAGGTCAGTAGGGTGTTGGGTTCATCTGACGCGAGATGATCACGCTCACCAAACGATGTTCCAAGCCCGGGGCTCCAGAGAGCATTGGTTCAAGAAATATAAAACCCGGCAGACTTGCAGACAGGTGCATTCTAGGAGCTCAGAGCAAATGCCCGTCTTGGCCTAGGGCATTGTCCAGGCGGTGCAACAAGTTGTGCAGGTTATGTGGGGAACTGTTGGGCTCCAGTGGCGCAGCGGAAAAATCACTGAATTCAAAAGCAAGGTTGAGCGCGGCGAGCACCGCGATGCGGTCGCGGGCTTTGATTTTGCCGGCGTCTCGAATCTTGCACATGGCTTCGTCAACCTTGCGCACCGCAGTGTGGAAGCGCTCTTCTGCGCCAGGAGGACAACCCAAAATATAGCTTTGACCCATGATTTGAACTTCAACCTGGCTCATGCACCATCCTTGACTTCCACCGGGATCCGGTCGAGCAAGCCATCAATGCGACTGCGAGCGGCTTGCAAACGCGATTTGAGTGAGTCGCGCTCTTGCGTCAAGGCTTCTAATTGAGAGATCAACAAGTCGTTGGTGCGTTTGAGTTCTTCGTAGCGAACAATCAAACGCTCAACGCGTTCGAGCACAGGGTCTAGGGGTGATGTTTCTGACATGTTTAGCATTTTAGGGGGCGAACAGTCACTTGTGGCTAGAATGCGACTGTTGGTGCTCGCGGTGTGGTTCACATGCCGCAGTTCAACGGGAAGCAGAAGTTTTCGCTCTACCAAGTACTTCTTTTTTGTACATGGCCCGAGTTGACGACCAGCCTGCGCTGCCCCCGCAACGGTTAAGCGAACGAAACATCTCGCGGTGTTTCCGCCCTGTTCTACATTGCCACTGAGTGCCTTGAACAAGCATTTGGGAAGGCGGACAGGGTTGTTTTCGCTAGCCCGGATACCGGCCAACAAGGTGGAGCTGCGCTTGTCGCGGCTTCGTAACGCTCAAGCACTGGCGGGGATGCCGGTGAGAGCACTTTGGCTGGAAGTGATCATGAAATTTTCTCGATCTTTTGGATCATGTGCGCGCATGGCTTGCGCGGCTCTTCTTGTTTCTTTTGCAAATGCGCAGGCGCAAACCAACGAATTGCCTGAGGTTTTTGTCACTGCCAACCGGATCGGGCAAGCGCTTGACTCGGTATTGAGTGAGGTTGATGTTTTAAAAAAAACCGATTTAGAAAATTTGGGTAATGCTAATCTGACGCAAGCATTAAGCAAATTGCCTGGTTTTCAAGGCATCAGTTATGGACGAAACGCAGTTTATTTGCGTGGTAGTGAATCACGTATGACTGCGGTTTATGTTGAAGGAATTCGGATTGAATCCCACGACGGATTGCAGTTGGGAGGTGGTGCACCGTGGGAGATGTTGCCTCTGGAGCTGGCGGACCGCTTGGAGGTGGTCAAGGGGCCTGCCAGTGCCATTTATGGCTCGGACGCCATGGGTGGTGTGGTCCAACTCTTTGGGAAAAAGGCATCGGCCAATGATCGACCCTCATTGACTCAAGCCTTTGGAAGTTTTGGATTGAAACAAACAGCTGGAAAATTGTCCGGGAAAGTGCATGACTTCGACTATGCGTTGAACTTGAGTACCAGCAGCAGCGATGGCTATGACACCAGACCAGATCTTTTCCATACGCCATCTCGAGAGCGAAACAGCAAGGACTCAGGAATGGTCAAGCTAGGTTTTGACCTCAATAGATCGAACAGGCTAGAGTGGGTGTACTTGGATTCAAGTCAGTCCTTTCAATCTGCACCCTCAAATTACAGTGGTGGACGTTTTTTAAATATCAACCATCAGAACAAGTTAACAGCCAACGGCATGCAGTGGCAACGCATT
Organism: Bordetella parapertussis; assembly: GCA_945873925.1. Classification (GTDB taxonomy): domain Bacteria; phylum Pseudomonadota; class Gammaproteobacteria; order Burkholderiales; family Burkholderiaceae_C; genus Limnohabitans. The sequence goes on along the minus strand of CAMCES010000004.1, from coordinate 11,044 downwards.
TGGAGTGAGGATCACCTGAGTCGAATCAAACTGAATTCTTCTGAGGTTGCTGCTGAATCGGATGCGCCCAACGCAGGTGATCTCGCTTCCAAGTTCAAAACAACAGCAACAACCTTGTCAATCGATCATGAATACATCACTTCCAAAGGTGTTTTAACGGCATTGCTGGAGAAGAAAAAAGATGTGTTCCAAGCTGACAAGAATACATACAACGCCATCATCGAGGGCAATCGCGCCCAGCTAGCTGCTGGTGCGGCGTATTTCTTGAAGCTAGACAGACACCGGGTCAATGCATCCATCCGCAGCGACGATTACAGTTATTCTTCAAGGCATAACAGCTATTCCTTAGGCTACGGTTTTGAGCTGGTAGATGATTGGGTTGTCAGCGCCATTAAATCCACGGGTTTCAAAGCACCCAGCTTGGAACAAATATATGGCCAGTATGGCAGTGAAAATTTACTGCCAGAAACAAATTCATCACTGGAACTTGCAATTCAATATGGAAAAGCGGCATCTAAATTGAGGATGACTATTTTTGAAAACAGCATTCAAAATTTGATCAGTAGCAGACCTTCTAGCTTTCTCTATTACAACGTCGGCATAGCCAACATCCGAGGCATTAGCTTGTCTGGACAAACATCAGTTAAGCAAGTAAATTTTCAGTCGAGTTTGGATTGGCTTGATCCTGTTGACGGGACCACAGGAAAGCAACTCAGCTTGCGGAGCAAAGAAAATTTCAAATTAATCGCGGACACAACGATTTCAGACTCACGCTTCGGCATCGAGTATCAATACATTGGCAAAAGGTTTGATGATGCGGCCAATTTAGTCGAGTTTCCCTCACACAACCTGGTTCATGTTTGGACAAAAACCCAATTGACGTCGGAGTGGTCTTGGCTCAACAGGATCGACAATCTTTTTGGTGAAAAATACCAGCAGTTGGGATGCACCTCCGGCGGTGTCAACACTTGTAACTACGCAATGCCTGGCATGACCTTCTTCACCGCCATTCAATGGCAGCCCAAGTAAGCCCATGATCCACCTCCCCCAACGCATCATCTGCCTCACCGAGGAAACCACAGAGTGGCTCTACCTCTTGGGGCAGTCTGAGCGGATTGTGGGTATATCGGGGTACACGGTTCGGCCCAAAATTGCACGTGCTGAAAAGCCGCGTGTGAGCGCCTTCACCAGCGCCAAGATTGACAAGATCTTGGCCTTGAAGCCCGACTGTGTGTTTGGGTTCTCAGACCTGCAAGCCGACATTGCTGCAGCCTTGATTCGCCATGGGGTGCAAGTCACCGTGTTCAACCAACGCAGTGTGCAAGACATTTTCGCCATGCTCTACCAAGTGGCGGCGATGGTGGGTGAGGCCGAGCAAGGCTTGCAACGCATTCAGGCCATGCAAGCCCATTTGCAGGATATTCAAAACAACGCCAAGGCTTTTGCCCGCAGGCCCAAGGTGTACTTTGAAGAATGGGACGAGCCGCCCATCAGCGCCATTCGTTGGGTCTCCGAGCTGATTCAAATCGCCGGGGGTGACGATTGCTTCCCCGATCTGGCCCTGCAAGCCATGGGCAAGGACCGCATCATCGCCGACCCCTTGAGCATCGCTGCCAAACTACCCGACATCATTTTGGGCTCGTGGTGCGGCAAGAAATTTCGCCCCGAAAAAGTGGTCCAGCGCCCTGGTTGGCAAGACGTGCCTGCTGTGTTGAATCAAAAAGTGTTCGAGATCAAATCCGCCGACATCTTGCAACCCGGCCCAGCCGCTTTGACGGATGGCGTGGATCAAATACACCGCATCATTCAACAGTGGGTGCAGCAACATGGCTAAGTTCATCGCCTTGTTGCTCTGCGTGATGTTGACCCCTGCTTCTGCGGTCACACTCACCGACGACCGCGGCGTGCAAGTCACACTCACACAGGCACCGCAACGCATCATCACCTTGCTGCCTTCATTGGCTGAAACGGTTTGTGTCTTGGGGGCTTGCAATCGTTTGGTGGGTACCGACAACTTTGCCAACTGGCCCGATGAGGTGAAGAAGCTGCCCAAGCTGGGCGGATTGGATGACACCTCCCTGGAAGCCTTGGTGCGCTTGAAGCCCGACTTGGTGTTGGCCGCGCGTTCTACCCGACTCATCAACCGCTTGGAATCCTTGGGTCTCAAGGTCTTGGCCTTGGAGCCACAAAACCAAGCCGATGTGAAACGCGTCATGCTTATCTTGGCGCAAGCGCTTCAAATCAACCAAGCCGATAGCGCCGCCGACCTGGTGTGGCAACAAGCCCTGGATGGCATGGCGCAAGCCAAGCGCAGCATGTCTGCCAAAGCCAAAGGCACCAGCGTTTACTTCGAAGCCAGCACCGGCGGCTATGCGGCTGGCGAAGCCTCCTTCATCGGTGAGGTGATGCTGCACATGGGTTTGCGCAATGTGGTGCCCTCTTCGATGGGAGCCTTTCCCCAACTCAACCCCGAGTTTGTGGTGCGGGCCAATCCAGACTTGATTTTGTTGGCCGAGCCCATGGCGATTGATTTGCACAAGCGGCCCGGTTGGTCTGCCATGCAAGCCGTCAAGCACAAACGCATTTGTGCGTTCACGCCTGCTCAAGGTGATGTGTTGGTGCGCCCAGGCCCACGCTTGGGGGAGGCTGCAGACATCATCGCCCAATGTTTGAAGCGGCACTACCCATGAACAATCCTTCGCAGCCAACCAATCGCATGGCCATGGGCTTGTGCTTGCTCAGCTTGCTGTTGATCTCCGTTGGCTTGTTCGCGGGCAGCCAAGGCTTGGAGTGGTCCATTCAATGGCAGGACAGCATCGTTCAAGACATTCGATTGCCGCGCACCTTGGGTGCTTGGTTGGCGGGTGCCTTGCTTGGTTTGGCAGGCGCCTTGGCGCAAGGCTTGTTCCGCAATCCCTTGGCTGATCCGTATTTGCTGGGCAGTGCATCAGGTGCCACTTTGGGCGTCACGGTGGCCTTGATGCTGGGCTTGTGGGGTGGTTTGCAATTGCCCGCAGAGGCTTCGATGGCTGTGCAATGGGCTTGGCGTTTGGGTCTCACGGGCTGTGCTTTTGTGGGTGCGTGGTTGGCCGTGTTGATGACGCTTTTGTTGGCCAAAGGTGTGCAGCACACGCTGCGCTTGCTGTTGGCTGGTGTGGTGGTTGGTGTGGTGCTGGGGGCCATCACGTCCCTGATGCTGGTGTTGCGCCCGCAAATTTACCCGGCCATGCAGTCCTTCACGCTGGGGTCCACCGCCATGTTGAGCGGCGCTTCTTGCAGTCTGATGGCCGTGTCCTTGTTGCTGTGTTGGCTGTTGGCGTGGCGACTCAGCCCTTTGTTGGATGGTCTGAGCTTGGGTGAATCCACGGCACAAAGTTTGGGCTTGCGCGTCGCGCCCTTGCGCTTTGTTTTGCTGGGGGTGATGGCCTTGGCCACCGCCACCGCTGTGGCCCAAACCGGTCTGATTGCCTTCGTCGGCTTGGTGGCGCCGCACTTGGTGCGGGCTCGGGTGCGCACCACATTTGCCAACAGTTCCATGTTGTCCGCCCTCATGGGTGGTGTGTTGCTGTGTGGCGCAGACATCTTGGCCCGCTTGCTATTGGCGCCGCAAGAACTGCCTGTGGGTGTGCTCACCGGTGTCTTGGGTGGTGGTTATTTGTTGTGGCGTTTGCAATCGCCCACCAAACAAGCGGAGGCTGCATGACCCCTGTATTGCAAGCCATTGGCATTCATGCGGCCTGGGACAAGCTGCCCGTGTTGTTGGATGCCCATGCAGACTTTGCACAAGGCCAATGGACTAGCATCGTTGGCCCCAATGGCGCGGGCAAAACCAGTTTGCTCAAAGTCTTGGCGGGCTTGATGCCTGCCCAAGGCGAGGTGCTGTTGCACGGCCAGAAACTGCAATCCTTGTCCAGCAAACAACGCGCTACGCAGTTGGCATGGTTGGGTCAACAAGCCACTGGCAGTGACGATTTGAGTGTGTTCGATGTGGTCATGTTGGGTCGCTTGCCGCACCAAACATGGTGGACCGGTGCCACTGACGAAGACCGTGCCGTCGTCGAAAGCTTATTGACATCGATGCAACTGACCAAATGGCGACATCGCAGCCTGGGCACTTTGTCAGGTGGCGAGCGCCAGCGGGTGTTGCTGGCTCGGGCCTTGGCGGTGCAAGCCCCGGTGTTGTTGATGGACGAACCGATTACCAACGTGGATGCGCCGCACCAAGCCGATTGGTTGGCCACGGTGCAACAACTCACCCAAACAGGCACCACGGTAGTCAGTGTCTTGCACGACCTGAACCTGGCTTTGCGTGCCGACCAAGTGCTGGTGATGCAAGCGGGCAGGGTGGTGTTGCAAGCTGCGCCCAGCGCCCCCGCCTTGCATGCGTGTTTGCAACAAGTGTTTGACCACCGTTTGAGTTTTCACCAAGTGCAGCAGCGTTGGGTGGCGCTGGCTGCCTGATCCGTTTTGTTGGGTTTGAGAAAAAACTTCACAGGTGATCCATGTCTGAACTTCACACCCATGCCAAATTTTTTGAATGAAACGCGATGCCGGTCAATCTACTGCTGTCTTTGGCTTGAACTTGCAGTAGGGTGAGACTTCGCATTGCCAGCACAAAGGTTTACGGGCTTGGCAGACGTAGCGCCCATGCAATATCAGCCAATGGTGTGCATCCACCAGGTAGTCTTTTGGGATCCGTTTGAGCAAACCCATTTCCACGTCATAAGGCGTTTTGCCAGGCGCCAGTCCCGTGCGGTTGCCTATCCGAAAAATATGCGTGTCCACCGCCATGGTGGGCTGTCCAAAAGCCACGTTGAGGACCACGTTAGCGGTCTTGCGGCCCACGCCTGGCAAAGCCTCCAAGGCTTCTCGGGTGCGCGGCACCTCACCACCGTGCTGCTGAACCAATATCTCGCAGGTTTGCATCAGGTGTTTGGCTTTGCTTCTGAAAAGCCCGATGGTTTGGATGTATGACTCCAACCCTGCCAAGCCCAGTGACAAGATGGCTTGAGGAGTATTGGCCACAGGGAACAACTTGCGCGTGGCCTTGTTGACACCGACATCGGTGGCCTGCGCACTCAGCAGCACAGCCGCGAGTAACTCAAACACGCTGGTATATTCCAGTTCGGTATTGGGCTGCGGATTGGCTGCTTTGAGCGTCGCAAAAAATGGCTCGATGTGCTCTTTTTTCATTTTGAATATTGGGGTCAGAACCCAATTATCTTCTTATGCAATTTGCCGATCGCCTGAACAACGTAGAAACCTCTGCCATCCGCGAACTGTTCAAGTTATTGGGCAAGCCGGGCATCATCAGTTTTGCAGGTGGCTTTCCTGACAGTGCGATGTTTGATGTGGAAGGTATCCGTGAAGCCAGCGCCCGTGCTTTGCGAGAAGAGCCGGGTGCGGCTTTGCAATACGGTGCGACAGAGGGCTATAACCCCTTGCGCGAGCAACTCGCTGCCTTCATGGTCAGCAAGGGCGTCAAGGATTTGTCCCCTGATGGGTTGATAGTCACCACAGGCAGTCAGCAGGCCTTGGACTTGATTGGCAAAACCTTGCTCAACCCAAGCGATGTGGCTTTGGTGGAGTCGCCTACTTTTTTGGCAACGATTCAGTGCTTTCGTTTGTACGGTCCGCAGGTGTTGGGCGTACCGATCGATGCACAGGGTGTTGAGGTAGACCAGCTCGAAGAGATGATCCAACTGCACCAGCCCAAGCTGGTGTACCTCATTCCCACCTTTGGCAACCCCAGCGGCGCCATGATGAGTTTGCAGCGGCGCATGAAAGTGCTCGAGCTGGCTGTGAAATACCAAACCCTGGTGGTGGAAGACGACCCCTATGGCGATTTGTATTTCGCAAATGCCCCGCCGCCTTCCTTGTTGGCCTTGAGCGATCAAGTACCCGGCAGCCGCGACTGGTTGGTGTATTGCGGCTCCCTCAGCAAGGTGTTGTCACCCGGTTTGCGTCTGGGTTGGATGGTTGCGCCGCCCGCGCTCTTGGCACGCGCCACCATGTGCAAACAGTTCAGCGATGCCCACACGTCCACCTTTGCGCAAGCCACTGCCGCCCATTACCTGAAGGCGGGACGCTTGCCCGCCACCTTAGACACGGTTCGCCGTGTTTATGGCGAGCGCGCAAAAACCATGGGTGAAGCCTTGACACGTGAGTTGGGTGAAGCTCTGCGCTTTAGCCAGCCGCAAGGGGGCTTGTTTTTTTGGGCCAATCTCACTGGTGCCGCAGGAAAGCTGAAAGACGGCAATGAATTGGCCAAGCGGGCCATCGAAAAAGGGGTCGCTTTTGTACCAGGCGGACCGTTTTTTGCCAACAACCCGGATACCACTGCGATTCGCTTGAGTTTTGCCACAGCGGATGTAGACAAAATCAATGAAGGCATTGCCCGCTTGGGTCAAGCCGTTTAGCAGTCAGCCCGCAAAAGCCTGGTAGGCCTGCGCGCTCATCAGGCCATCCAATTCGGCGGGCTTGCTCAGTTGAACCTTGTAAAACCAACCTTCGCCCTCGGGGTCGGAATTGGCCAACGAAGGGTCAGCCCGCAAAGCCTCATTGACCAACAACACGGTGAGTGTTGCGGGCATGTGTACATCAGCCGCGGCTTTGACCGACTCCACCACACCCGCCACCGTGCCTTGTGCAAAGGTTTTGCCTGTCTCGGCAAAATCGATGAACACAATGTCACCCAAGGTTTCTTGGGCATGCACGGTGATGCCTACCCAAGCGGTGTCTGTTTCGGTGCGAACCCAAGTGTGTTCAGCGTGGTATTTGGTCATGGTCACATTCCTGCGTAGTTGGGGCCACCACCGCCTTCTGGCGTGACCCACACAATGTTTTGGCTGGGGTCTTTGATGTCGCAGGTTTTGCAATGCACGCAGTTTTGGGCGTTGATTTGCAAGCGATCTTCCCCGGCATCTGACTTCACGTACTCATACACACCCGCAGGACAGTAGCGGCCTTCGGGCCCGTCGTAGCGCGCAAGGTTGAGGCTGACCGGCACGCTCGCGTCTTTGAGGGTGAGGTGCGCCGGTTGGTTTTCTTCATGGTTGGTGTTGCTGATGAACACGCTAGAGAGCTTGTCAAAGCTCAACACGCCATCAGGCTTGGGGTAGATCACCGGTGCGCACTGCGCGGCAGGCAACAAACTGGTGTGATCGGCTTGGTGGTTGTGCAAGGTCCAAGGGGGTGTTTGGATACCGATTTTCGGCAAGAACCATTGCTCAATCCCAGTCATGAGGGTGCCTATGAATTGGCCTTTTTTGAACCAGGTTTTGAAATTGCGCGTTTGGTGCAGTTCCTTGAACAGCCAGCTGTTTTCAAAGGCTTTGGGATAGCCGCTCAAGACATCATTGGCACGACCCGATTGAACCGCCTCAAATGTTGCATCTGCGGCCAGCATGCCCGATTTGATGGCGGCATGGCTGCCCTTGATGCGGGCGGCATTCATGTAGCCTGCATCACAACCGAGCAGGGCGCCGCCAGCAAATGCGGTTTGCGGCAGGGCTTGCAGCGTGCCGTTGTTGATGGCCCGTGCACCATAACCAATGCGTTTTCCCCCTTGGAGGTGTTGGGCAATCCGGGGATGTGTTTTCCAACGCTGCATCTCCTCAAATGGGCTGAGGTAGGGGTTTTGGTAGTCAAGACCGAGAACAAAGCCCAGCGTGACTTTGTTGTCCTCCAGGTGATAAAGAAAACCGCCCCCGAAGGTGTTGCCAGTCATCGGCCAGCCAGAGGTGTGCACCACCAAGCCTGGCTTGGCCAGAGCGGGGTCAATTTCCCACAACTCTTTGATACCGATCGCGAAGGTTTGAGTGTCTTTGCCTTCGTTGAGCTTGAACCGCTCGATCAGTTGTTTGCCCAAGTGACCACGCGCACCTTCGGCAAACAGGGTGTATTTGGCGTGGAGTTCCATGCCGAGTTGAAAATGGTCTGAGGGCTGGCCTTCTTTGCTCAGTCCGACATGGCCCGTGGCCACCCCTTTGACCGCGCCATCCTGGTGGTAGAGCACCTCTGCTGCTGTGAAGCCGGGAAAGATGTCAACGCCCAGGTCTTCGGCTTGTTTGGCCATCCACTTGACCAGGTTGCTGAGAGACACCACGTAGCAGCCGTTGTTGTGGAAATTGCGTGGCATCAACCAAGCAGGCGTGGCGGTTGCGCCTTTTTCTGACAAGACCAGCAGTTCGTCGGCGGTCACCGGTTGGTGCAAGGGTGCGCCCGATTCTTTCCAGTGGGGAAACAACTCGGTGATGGCGCGGGGGTCCATGACCGCTCCAGACAAGATATGCGCACCAGGCTCAGAGCCTTTTTCGATGACCACCACCGAGAGGTCTTGGTTTTTTTCATTCGCCAGTTGTTTGAGGCGAATGGCTGCGGCCAATCCGCTGGGGCCACCGCCCACAATAACCACGTCATAGTCCATGGTCTCGCGAGGACCGAATTGTTCGAGTAAATGTTGGGGTGTCATGCGGTAGAGCCAGTCAGAAACCAGAACAGGCAATTCTATGCGCTGCGCCCATTCAGCGTTGGTCATAATCCCGCATGCGCATAACCATTCCTGACGACAAAAAACTGGTGTACCAACAAATCATTCCGGTGCGCTGGGGCGACATGGACGCCATGGGGCATCTCAACAACGGTAGCTATTTTCGTTACTTGGAAACCGTGCGTATTGACTGGATGACCTCAATCGGTTGTCAACCTGTACCCAATGGCGAAGGGCCAGTCATCATCAATGCTTTTTGTAACTTCTATCAACAGATTCAATACCCGGGTGATGTTTTGGTCAAGATGTACGCCAGCGAACCCAAGCGAAGCAGCTTCGAATCCTGGGCCACGCTAGAGCGAACCGACATGCCTGGCGTGATTCACGCAGAGGGTGGAGCGACCACGGTTTGGGTCAATTTTCCAGCGCAAAAATCAGCCCCCATGCCTGATTGGCTGCGAGCTTTGCTGGTGTAAGACAAGGCAGGAGCCTTCTATTTGATTAAAAAAACCATATAAATACTGCTTTTAAATTAAAAAAACATTTATAGGTATTTAATTGGTAATATCCGGCATCTGCTAATGAGGCAACCCGGAGAACCTGCCAGTGACACTTCCCAATGAATTGTCATCGAAAACCATGCGCAAGCAACCTGTTCAAAAAAGAGCGCAACTGACCATCGATGCGATATTTGAAGCCACCTCGCAAATTGTGGACCGTGAAGGCGTAGGCGGACTGACCACCAACAAAATTGCAGCCAAAGCCGGGTTTTCGGTGGGCACGCTCTACCAGTATTTTTCCTGCAAAGATGCGATTTTTCATGCCATGTCACAACATGCGCGCAGCATGGTTTTACGCGAGCTGGAGAGCTACTTGTTCATGGTGGAGTGCTCGCAGGACCCGCAAGACATCGACCCTGAAGAGTTTGTGAGGCAGTATGTGCGAATTTGTATCAACGGATTCTCGCTGGGCAAAAACTACCGACGCGCGATGAACAGATTGTGCTGGTTGTTGGAGCAGCCAGAAGAAACAGCGCTGTCCATCCAAGAGATGGTGCAACGCTTGATGAGTTGTTTGCGCTATATCGAACACCCAAAATTGCCCGCGATGAACGAGACCCGATGGTTCGTCATGAGTCGGTCCCTGATGGGCTGCTTGAGAAGCGCCTCGCTGGAGCGTTTCGCCCAGGTCGACGCCGACACTTTCGAGAATGACTTGGTGGAAATGATGCTCTCGCAAATGCAATTGGGTCGGGTCAGCCACTGAGGGCGGCTTTATTTCTTTTCTTTGGCGACCCGCCCCATCACATAAAACTCCGGGTTGGGCATCATGCTCGAGAAACTCGCGATGCGGTTGGACAAGCCAAAAAAGGCGGTAATTGCAGCGATGTCCCAAATGTCCTCATCGTTCAAGCCATGGGCATGCAGTGGCGCAAAGTCGGCTTCATCAATATCGCTCGAGTGCAGGCAGACCTTCATGGCAAACTCCAGCATCGCCCGTTGGCGTGGGCTGATGTCAGCTTTGCGGTAATTCACCGTCACTTGGTCAGCCACCAGGGGCTTCTTTTCATAGATGCGCAAGATCGCGCCATGGGCAACCACGCAATACAAACACTGGTTGGCCGCACTGGTCGTGGTGACGATCATCTCCCGGTCGCCTTTGGTGAGGTTGCTTTCGCGCCCCACTGATTCGGGCACCATCAAGGCATCGTGGTAGGCGAAAAACGCTCGCCATTCAGCCGGTCGACGAGCCAGAGCCAAAAACACATTGGGCACGAAACCGGCTTTTTCTTGCACCTCGAGCACCTTGGCGCGGATGTCATCTGGCAGGTCTTTGATCTCTGGGGCAGGATAGCGTGACATATGAACTCCTTTGCGGGGCATTATGCCCAGTCATATCGCGCTGGTGGCTGTCTGCGCCCTTTAGAATGGATTGAAGATTTCGGGAGATTCGATTGAACAAGGTATTTTCCTCAGCCGATGAGGCGCTCAAGGACATCCTGGCTGACGGCCAGCTGATGGCCGTGGGTGGCTTTGGTCTGTGCGGCATTCCAGAAGCGTTGATTGACGCCTTGCGCGACAGTGGCGTGAAAAACCTGACCATCATTTCCAACAACGCAGGGGTCGATGGTTTTGGCTTGGGCAAATTGCTCGAGACGCGCCAGATCACCAAAATGATCTCCAGCTACGTGGGTGAAAACAAAGAATTCGAGCGCCAGTACTTGGCAGGCGAATTGGCGCTCGAGTTCACGCCCCAGGGCACCTTGGCTGAAAAACTGCGTGCTGGCGGTGCAGGCATTCCCGCCTTCTTCACCAAAACCGGCGTCGGCACCTTGGTGGCTGAAGGCAAAGAACTGCGTGAATTCGGTGGCGAAACCTACGTCATGGAGCAGTCCTTGGTGCCCGACATTGCCTTGATCAAGGCCGATGTGGCGGACCGATCAGGCAATTTGCGCTTTAACTTGACCGCGCGCAATTTCAACCCTGCAGCCGCCACCGCTGGCAAGATTTGCGTGGTGGAAGTCGAGCGCATCGTCGACACGGGCGATTTGGC